>JAXDQB010000613.1:0-6376 GCA_034668065.1 Paraburkholderia sp. | reverse complement strand
CCAAGTGCTAGCTGAACATTAACGCCGTCAGCAGGAAATCAAGGCCGAGCACGGCGAGCGACGCATAAACGACCGTACGCGTCGTCGCGCGCGAGACGCCCTCGGGCGTCGCTTTCGCCTCATAGCCCTGGTAAAGCGCGACAAAGGTAACCGCGAAACCGAACACCACGCTCTTGATGACGCCGTTGCCGATGTCGGACCAAACTTCGACACCGCTTTGCATCTGCGACCAGAACGCCCCCGAATCGACGCCAATCATGAGCACGCCGACGACATAGCCGCCGAAAATTCCGACGGCGCTAAAGATCGCCGCGAGCAGCGGCATCGCGATGATCCCGGCCCACATGCGTGGCGCGATGACGGTGGCGAGTGGATCGACGGCCATCATCTCGAGCGCGGCCAATTGCTCGCCCGCCTTCATGAGGCCGATCTCGGCCGTCAGCGAGGTGCCCGCGCGCCCCGCGAACAGCAGCGCCGTGACGACCGGGCCGAGCTCGCGCACGAGCGAGAGCGCGACGAGCAGCCCGAGCGCCTGCTCCGACCCATAGCGGTTCAGCGTGTAATAACCCTGCAGCCCGAGCACGAAGCCAACGAAGAGCCCCGAGACGGCAATGATCACGAGCGAATAGTTGCCGACGAAGAAAACCTGCTTGATGACGAGACTCGGCCGGCGAAGCAGCGGGAAAAACTCGAGCACGAGGCGCACGAACATGCGCGTGGCGTGGCCCGTGCCGGCTATGCCGTCAAGCACGCGGCGTCCGAGCAGACTGACGAGGCTGATCATGCGCGATCTCCGGCAATGCCGAAATCGTCCGCGAGCGGTGTCTTCGTCGGATAGTGGAATCGGAACGGGCCGTCAGGCGCACCGTCGATGAACTGCCGTACTGACGGATCAACCGATTCACGCAGTTCGGCCGGCGTTCCCTCGGCGAGCACAGTGCCGTTCGAGAGGAAGTAGACGTAATCGGCGATGGCGAACGATTCTGGCACGTCGTGCGTGACGAGAATCGACGTCGCTCCCAGCGCCTCGTTGAGCGTGCGGATGAGATTGGCCGTAATGCCGAGCGAAATCGGATCCAGTCCGGCGAACGGTTCGTCGTACATCATCAATTCGGGATCGAGCGCAATCGCGCGCGCGAGCGCGACGCGGCGCGCCATGCCGCCCGAAATCTGCGAAGGCGCGAGATCGCGCGCGCCGCGCAAGCCGACGGCATTGAGCTTCATCAGCACAAGATCGCGAATCAGCGGCTCCGGCAGGTCGGTGTGCTCCCGCAGCGCAAACGCGACGTTCTCGAACACAGACAGGTCCGTGAAAAGCGCACCGAATTGGAACAGCATGCCCATCTTGCGGCGCAGGGCGTAAAGGCCCTCGCGGCTTTCCTTGGCGATGTTGCGCCCGTGAAAAAGCACCTCGCCGCGGCGCGCCCGTTCGAGCCCGCCGATGAGGCGCAGCACGGTCGTCTTCCCGCCGCCGGAGGCACCCATCACGGCCACGACCTGTCCGCGCGCGAAGCGCATATTCAGTTTCGACAGGACGAGACGATCCTCGTCATAGCCGAAGTCGACGTTGCGCAGCTCGAGGATAGGCTCGGAGGAAGTTGGCGGCACGAAGCAGACGCTCCTTTTACGCGGAAGCCGAATTATAGGGCCTCAGCCGCAACGCTGCCGTGACGGCTTTGTTACTTGGGAACAAAACTCCGTTGCCGATTTGCGCAAAGCCGTTCGAGCTCCGCCACGGCAACGCCGCAATCCTCTGCCCCGGTGATCGCACTAACGACGGCGGCGCTGCCGACCCCTGTTGCGAGCACGCCGGGCAACCTGCCAAGATCGATGCCGCCAATCGCGACGAGCGGCACCTCGCCACCGAGCAGGCGCACATAGCGCGCAAGA
The DNA here is from genome assembly GCA_034668065.1 of Paraburkholderia sp. Lineage (GTDB taxonomy): Bacteria > Pseudomonadota > Gammaproteobacteria > Burkholderiales > Burkholderiaceae > Trinickia. The sequence goes on along the minus strand of JAXDQB010000613.1, from coordinate 4,486 downwards.
CGGGCAAGGCCTTGCGGCGCGGTCGCCACCGATTTCGTGGCCGTCGGGAACACGGCGCCGAAAGCAAGGTAGCTCGGGCGAAAATGCAGCGCACGCAGCATCTCATAGTATCCGTGCGTCGAGAGGCCGAGCCGCAGGCCGGCCGCCGCGATGGCCGCGAGATCGGCAGTGTCGAGGTCTTCCTGGCCCAGATGCACGCCGTATGCGCCCGCATCGATCGCTGCGCGCCAATGATCATTGATGAACACGCGTGCGCCATGCCGGCGCCCTGCCGCCACGCTTCGGGCAATTTCCGCGTCGAGCGCGCCGGGACCGGCGTCCTTCACGCGCAGCTGGACGGTCGAGACGCCAAGATCGAGGACGCGCTCGACCCATTGCGCGCTCGGCATCACCGCATAGAGCCCCAGTTGGTCGGGACAGCGGGCGACCGGCTCGGCCGGCGGGGGCGGTAAGCCGGCAATGCGAGGAAAGCGTGCGAGTTCGGCAGGCCACGCGTCATCGCGGGCGGCGTCGGCCTCGTCGCCGTCGCGCCAGGCAAGGGCGAGGACAAGCGCGTCGCGGGCGTCGAAACCACAGTCTAGAAAGCTCACGAGCGCCGCCAGCCAATCCTCGGCGAGCGGCCCGGCGAGCGCATCGCTCCTGCCTTCGATCGTCAGGCGCACGTCATGCGAGCTCGCCTCGATGACGCCCGCGCCCGCGGCGACCCATTCGGCCGACTCGGCCGACTCGGTCAGCTCGGCGCGTGAGTCGTGCTCGTTGGCAAAAACGATAAGGTCGCCCGCACGCGGCGCCTCGGGCGGGGTAAGGCAGATGCGCCACGGCGTAGAGCCGCGCGGCCAGTCGCCGAGGCGGGCGCGAATGCGCTCGGCCGCCGCCGTCAGCTCGTCGGCAGGCGGCCAGAACATGTCGCGCTCAGCGAAAGCCGGCGTGCGGGGCCAAAGGCGCTCCTTCAGCTGTGATCCTCATGCCAGAACGGCATGCCGACGACCGGGGTGCTCGCCTGCGCGCTGTCGCGCTCGTCCATCGGGCCCGCGAGGTAAGCCCCCCGCCCGGCCTCGACGCCCATTGCGAACGCACGGGCCATGAGGGCGGGCTCCGTTGCTTGCGACACCGCGGTATTGAGCAGCACGCCGTCGAACCCCCATTCCATTACCTGGCAGGCATGCGAGGGCACGCCGAGCCCCGCGTCGACGATGAGCGGCACATCGGGCAAGCGCTTGCGCAGCACACGCAGACCGTACGGATTCACGACGCCCTTGCCCGTGCCGATGGGCGCGCCCCAAGGCATGAGCGCCTCACAGCCGGCGTCGATCAGGCGGCGGCCGACCACGAGGTCCTCGGTGCAGTAGGGCAGCACCTTGAAGCCGTCCTTCACAAGCCGGGCGGCCGCCTCCACAAGGCCGATCGGGTCCGGCTGCAACGTGTAGTCGTCACCGATCAGCTCGAGCTTGATCCACTCCGTTTCAAACACCTCGCGCGCCATGTGCGCCGTTGTCACAGCCTCGTCGATGGTCTGGCAGCCGGCCGTGTTAGGCAGCAACGGCACCCCTTGACGCTTGAGCAAATCAAAGAAGCCGGCGTCAGCGGTCCCGCCCTGCATTTGGCGGCGCAGCGCCACTGTCACTAGGCCGGGCTGCGCCGCTTCGATTGAATCGGAGAGCGCCTGCAGCGATGGGTAGCGCGACGTGCCGAGCAGCACGCGGCTCGCAAAGGTGACACCGTAAAGGGTCAGTGGATCGGGAGCGGGGGCGGGAATCATCGGAAGATCCTCAACGATTGGGGCAGACGGGCGTGGGAGCGCCGGATACGCGGTAGACCACGCACGGACACAAATAAGCGCTCAGCCGCCCGCGACCGGATGGACGACATCGAGCCTGTCTCCGGGGTGCAGCGTATGCGCCGGATGCTGCGCCCGAGCGACGAATTGGCCATTGAGCGCGACGGCAAACGGCGGCCGGACGCCGAAGGCGGCAAGCGCGTCGGCGACGGTCGCGCCTTCGGGCAGCGTGAGCGGCTTTTGGTTGATCTGTATTTCCATGATCGAGGACGGTTCGGTGTGCTGAATTCGATGGGTGCGGGCTAGTCTCGCCCGCCCGCGAGATGCAGCATCGGCGCCCAGCGCGCCTCGCGCCGCCACTGCGAGAAACCGTCGGCGTCCGTCACGCGGCGCGCCAACACGGCGGTGGCAAGCTCGGCAGCAGTTTTCGCAACCTCGGGGGCGATCATATAGCCGTGGCGATAAAGCCCGTTGACGGCGATCGTCGCCGCACCGTCCCAGACGATAGCCGGACGATGATCGGGCAGCGTCGGGCGGCACTGCGCATTGAGCTCGAGGATGCGAGCCTCGCCGAACGCCGGATGCACGGCAAACGCCGCGCTCAGCAATTCGAGCGCGGAGCGCACACTGACTGGCGACATGTCTTCGCCCTCGATTTCGGTTGCACCGACCACAAAGCGATTGTGCTCCTTTGGCGCGATGTAGATCGGATACCGCGGATGCAGCATGCGTACGGGGCGCGTGAGCGCAATGCCCGGCGCATGGATGCGAGCGACTTCCCCGCGAATTCCGCGCAGCGTCGGCAGCGCCGTCTTGGCGCCGAGCCCGCGGCAATCGATCGTCACCTGCGCGGGCGGCAGCGCGCCGTCTTCCACGGGAGTGTTCCAATGCGCCGCCACGCCGCGTTGCGCGAGGCCTGCGGCGAGCGCCGCAAGGACCTGTCGATTGTCGAGCTGGCCCTCACGCGGCAGCAGCAGGCCCTGGTTGAAGCGCCCGGCGAGCACGGGTTCGGCGGCGGCGAGCTGCGCGCCATCGAGCGTCATGACACCTCCGTCCGCCACGAGCGCGGCCGGCGCGTTCGCGCGCACGCGACGCTCGAAAAGCGGCGCTTCGGCGCGATCGGCGCGGTGCCAGACGACGAGGGTACCGTTACGCTGGAAAAAGACCGGCTCGGGCAGCTGCGCAAGCAGGCGCGGCCAGACGTCGAGCGAGGCGGCCCCAAGCTCGACGACGAGCGGCTCGGTGACCGCGGCTTCGGTGAGCGGCGCAAGCATTGCGGCCGCGACCCACGCCGCCGCGCCGGAGCCCGCCTCGTCACCGCGCTCGTAGAGATCGACGCGGTGCCCGACGCCAGCGAGCAGCCATGCAACGAGCCGGCCACAAAGGCCACCGCCGAGCACAGCGACATCGGGACGCCCCGGCAAAACAACAGAAGATTGAACTGTCATCGGATCGATCCTTTCCGTACGGCTTGATCACGCGTACCTAGGACGAAACCGGTAGTGAGGCCGACCGGGCGGCTCAGGCGTTGGCAACGCGAGCGCGGCCCGGCGGAGACAGGACATGCCCGCAAAAAGGGCGTCCCACGCAAAAGCGTACCGGAAGAAACTTCCCGCGCCGGTATTATCCGGATCGGGTGCGAAGGGTCTCTCTCAGCCTCGCCTGGGCACGGCACACGCCGCGGCTCATAGCACGAAGCACCCCTGTTTCGTCGTGGGTCATTAGACCACAAAAGGCGAAACGGCAGCAAACGGCAGCAAACGGCAACACCGCTTCGGCACCGGAAGATGGCGCTTCCCACCGCGCCTTCCCTTGTTGCGGCAAGAACGGCTACGGTCGTAAAGTCGGCTTCCGGCCGTTTGGACGGCGGCGCAATTTTCCCATTTTGCCTCGGCCGGCATTGCGTTGAACCCTATCGCCCGACGAGCAGCATGAAAGTGAAAGCGACCGTCTGGCACAATGTCCCGACCAGGCGGAGTGCGCGCCAACGGGCCGGGCGACGGCGGCGGGTCCGGCCCACATCAACTGCCGAATTGAAGCCCGGCATTAAGCCCTGTTTAAGAGGGCGGATGAACAATGCCCCCCGCAATAGCGTAGCGCGCATCCCGCGACACCCGGTATTCGATCGAGAACCCCCATGACGCCTTCCAACGCTGCCCTCTCCCCGCACGGCAAAGCGCCGCGAGACGCTGATTCCGTATCCGCCTGGAGTCTTATCAAACCCTACTGGGTGTCCGAGGAATGGAAGATCGCCTGGGGACTGCTTGTCGCAATCATCGCGATGAACCTCACGATCGTCTGGATCAACGTGCGGCTGAACAGCTGGAACGCGCAGTTCTACAACGCGCTGCAATCAAAGGACGTCAGTCATTTTCCGCATTTGCTCGTCGTCTTTACCATCATTGCGTTCGCCTACATCATTCTTGTGGTCTATCGGGGCTATCTGCGGCAAATGCTCTCGTTCCGCTGGCGGCAATGGATCACAAACCGCTTTTTGAACGACTGGTTCGGCGAACTCGCGTTTTATCGCATCGAGCGCGACCGCCTCGCGGACAACCCCGACCAGCGGATCAGCGACGATCTGCAGGCGTTCGCCTCGACAACGCTCTCGCTCTCGCTCGATCTGCTGTCGACGGTCGTCACGCTTATCACGTTCATCACGATTCTCTGGACGATCGCCGGCGCCGCGACCGTGATGCTGGGCGGCAC
>JAXDQB010000612.1:0-6979 GCA_034668065.1 Paraburkholderia sp. | reverse complement strand
AAGAGCGACCCTCAGCGGACCCGCGGTGCATAAGCGTGCCTAAGCCTAGGCGTGCCTAAGCCTAAGCGCGCCAAAGGCTAAGCGCACCTAATGCGCACTAAGCGGCCGCCTTCAACGTTAACGTTCGCCAGCCTCCTTCGAGCGGGGCCGAGTCGAAATACAAAATTCAATTTTTTTGATTTGTCCGCTTCGGGTGCGGAGCGGTTTCGAACGGGGTAAAGCACCTCGACACCGAAGCATCCAGTCCGCCTACGCCAGCCGCGACGCCGTTAGCGACGGACCAAAAATTGATGAATACAAATTGCATTCCCGGCAAATGTCTCTATTTTTTATAGATCGGCTCGGGTCCCCAGTTGATTGAAGTCCGCCGGATGCGTTTTCGCCTGATCTCTTCGTCACTCGAGCATGACGCGATGTGATAGATACATGAGGACATACGATGGAAGTCAAGTCGGTCGTTGCATATCAAGGCCCCAACATTCACGCTCATTTCCCGGTCATGCGATATACCGTCGATCTGGGCGTGCTGGAACAATGGCCGACCGGACGGCTCGGTCAGAGATTCATTGATGGTTTACTCGGCTATCTGCCGGGCCTCGCACAGCATGGCTGCTCGTATCAATCCCCCGGCGGGTTCGTGCGACGCATGACGGAAGGCGAAGGCACTTGGCTCGGCCATGTCATGGAGCATGTAGCCATCGAACTGCAGAAGATAGCGGGTTCGGACGTCACTTTCGGCAAGACGCGAGCCGCGGGTCCGGATGGCCACTACGATATCGTCTACGAATATCACGATGAATACATTGGCCGAGAGGCCGGAGATCTGGCATTAGCGCTGATCGAGCATTTATTGCCTGCCGAACTTAAGCCGCAGTCTGATTCCAAGAAGAACCTCGACTTCGAACTACAGCTCCACTATTTTCTCCGCGGTGCGCGCCATCGCGCGGTGGGACCGAGCACGGCGGCACTGATGAAGGCTGCCGCGGACAGGGCGATTCCGTGTACGCGGATGAACGCCGACAGTCTGATATGCCTTGGCTATGGGCGCTTTCAGAAAAGGATCAAATCCACGCTCACGAGCGAGACGCGCCAACTCGCGGTGGACATTGCCTCGGACAAGGAAGCGACCAACAGGATGCTGCGGGACGCCGGCTTGCCGGTGCCGCGCCAGCGCAAGGTCTATTACGCCTGCGATGCGCTCGCGAGCGCGGAACAGCTTGGCTATCCGGTTGTCGTCAAACCCCTCGACTGCAATCATGGACACGGCGTATCGATCAAGCTCACCACGCCGGAGCAGGTGAAATCCGCGTTCGAGCGGGCACGGAAGTATAGCGACGCGGTGCTCGTCGAAAGCTACATCCCGGGGTGCGACTATCGCATGCTGGTGGTCAATGATCAATTGGTCGCAGTGGCCAAGCGCGTGCCGGCCCATGTCGTGGGTGATGGCTTGCACACTGTCCAGCAGTTAGTCGAAGAGGCCAATCGGGATCCGCGCCGCGGGGAAGGTCATGAAAACGTGCTCACCCGCATCGAACTCGGTGAGATGGCGCAAAGCGTACTGGCCGCCGCGGGACATGACTTCGAGACCGTGCCGGCTCGGGATGAGACCGTCTACCTGTGCGCGAGCGCCAACCTTTCCAAAGGCGGCACGCCCATCGACGTCACCGATCGCGTGCACCCGGACAACCGCGAGATGGCTGTTCGCGCCGTCAAGGTAATCGGCCTCGATGTCGCCGGCGTCGATTTCATCACCACGGATATCGCTTCCTCGTATCACGACGCTGGCGGGGCGATGTGCGAGCTGAACGCGTCGCCGGGTCTCAGGATGCATCTCGCGCCGAGCGAGGGTGCGGCGAGGGACGTGGCCGGCCCCATCATCGACATGCTGTACCCGTCGGGTACCCCGAAGACTATCCTCATTGCAAGCATCACCGGCACCAACGGCAAAACGACCACTTCGCGCATGCTGGCTCATGTCATGAAGCTCGCGGGCTACACAGTCGGCCTCGGTACCACGGACGGCGTGTATATCGACGGACGGATGACGGTCACGGGCGATATGACCGGCGTGACCTCCTCCCGCATGATCCTCTCAGATTGCGCAGTCGACGTCGCCGTCCTGGAAACGGCCCGCGGCGGTTTGCTGCGCCGTGGGCTCGGATACCCAGAATGCAATGTGGCGGCGTGCCTCAACGTGAGCGCCGATCACCTTGGGCTGAGCGGCATCGAAACCCTGGAGCAGATGGCGGAGGTCAAGCGCATCGTCATCGAAGTGGCTAAGGACATGGCCGTGCTCAACGCCGACGATCCGTTGTGCCTAAAGATGGCGGATCATACGCGTGCAAGCCGGTTGTGCTACGTCACGATGAACGCTGCGCACCCGTTGGTCGGCGAGCACATTCGCGCGGGCGGTGCGGCGCTCGTGCTGGAGGAAGAAGCCGGCGGTCATATGATCGTGCTGTGCAATAACGGCTGCCGCGTTCCGTTGTTGTGGACCTATCTGATTCCCGCCACTTTGCAAGGGATCGCGCTGCACAATGTGCAGAACGCAATGTTCGCCGCGGCGCTTGCCCACGGCCTCGGAATCGACGTCGACGGCATCCGGCTCGGGCTGCGCACGTTCGATAATTCGTTCGACCAGACCCCCGGGCGCATGAACATCTACGATGGTCATCCGTTCAGGGTCATATTGGACTATGCGCATAACCCAGCAGCCGTGCGTACCATGTGCTCGCTGGTGGATCGGCTCGGCGCCGAGCAGCGGAAAATCGTTTCGCTGACGGTTCCGGGGGATCGCCGCGACGAGGACATTCTGGCGATCGGGCGCATTGCGGCCCGGAACTTCGACCATTTCATCTGCCATCGCGACAGCGACTCGCGCGGGCGCGATCATCTCGAGGTGCCGGAAATGTTGCGCAAAGCACTGTGCAGCGCGGGTGTCCGGCCGCAGCAAATCCACGTCGTCGCGCAGGAGCAAGCGGCCACCCAGATAGCGCTCGAAATGGCGCGTCCTGGCGACTTGCTTCTGTTGCTCAGTGAAGACTACGCGAGGGCATGGGAACAGATCGTGCAATTCAAGCCGGAGATACCGCACGCGCAGGCAGCCAGCAAGAAGCCGAATCCGATCAAGATACGGCTGGACGATCCGAGCGGGTTGGAGTGGACTCGGAATATGGAGATCGTCCGCGATGCCCGGGGCGTGAGGCTCGCAAGAGAACTCGAGGACTGAGCCCACTGTTCAGACGCACCGTGAGCACCGGCGATGCGCTTTCGCCCATTGAAACGATTGGGGGATTTATGGTCACCGCGATAAGACCGCTCTTTTCAAAAAACATCAGCTCGATCGATAGCAATGAGGAAGACGCGATCTTCGTCGTGGACCCCGAGCTCGGCTGGCTAGGCAGGATCGACGTCCGCACGGGTCTGTTTCGGGGTTTGGTCAATTTCAAGCACTTCGATGAGTTCAAAGGAGCAGCGGCAATATGCATGCGGCCCGACGGCACGATCCACTATTGCCGTTCCAATCAAATCCACACGATCAGCATAGAAAACGGCTTGGTACATACCGCAACGAGTCCGATCACGATCGAAGCTGCGCAAAGCATCGTTGGGCTGTGCTGGAAGGACGGCCGATATTACGTGGCCGACGTGATGGGGACCCTGCTCATTGTCGAGAACAGCGAGCTGATACGGACAGTTCACATTGGACACGGCATCAACGACATGACGCTGCACGGCGATCGGATCTTGGTACTTTGTGGTGTCAGCCGCGCCGTCCATCTCTTGGGTCTTGATGGAACGCATTTCGCATCCGCGACGGTACCGCATGACGGCGCGGTGGGCATAGCCGCTGTCAAGACATCCGATGCGAAAGAGCCGTGCGTCTATATTTATTACAACCAGCGCAATTGGGATGTCATTGACGACGCGAGCTCGGATCTGGCGTCAAACGGCAGCGCCAATATCAAGCTCAGGTACGAGGCCTGCGATGGATTTATCGAGCGGCTCGACTATGAGGTCGTGGATCTCGGCCGGGGAAACAATTTTTGCCTGTCTGGAGGCTATGAAATTGAGTTCACCTATGCCGAGATTCTCGAGCCTGTTCCCGATATCCTCGAGCAACTGGAAGGCATCAAAATGTGCGTCAGGCTGTCGATACCCGTCGATACGCCGAGGCAAAAGGTCAAGTCGATCGAGACGATCGGCGATATTCCCGCATCCATCACAAAGGACCGGGACGGTAACGCAATTATCGAATTTGACCTGACCGAGACAAGGCTGGACAAGGAGCGCCGTACTTTTGGCTATCACGCGGTCATCGAAGCTTACGGTATCAGGTACAAGCTGAACGACGCGAATACGGACGACTATCCTGCCGATATCAGGCAGCGCTTTCTCAAAGAAGAGCCCCGCTATGACATGGACAGGCAAGAATTAAAGGATATTGCGCAGAGCCTGCTTGCACGCATTCCCCCGCAAGATCGGCGCAATATGATCATCATCGCCAAAGCCGTGCGCGAATATGCTTATAGCAGGCTCGGGTACCGTTACCACAACAGCTATACGAGCCCCGTCGAGACCTTGCAGCTTGGCGAGGGAACTTGCGGCATGTACATGGAGCTGATGATAGGGCTGATGAGGCTTTGTGGCGTCGCTTGCCGCCCCGTCGGCGACTTCAAGGTACCCGAGTACAAACTGAGGTATGTGCCGGTCGGCTCGATTTGCACGCCCGATTACGATCACGCGTGGGTGGAGTTCTATGTGCCGGAGGTCGGATGGATCCCGATGGAGAGTTCGTCAGACGGCGTTCCGAATAAGCATGACCGATTCTTCGGTGCGCTATCTTGGATCTATATAGAAAACAGTAGGACGGACAAGATGTGCAAAATATGCAAGCCTGGCACGTGGGAAAAGATCGATGAGGGCTTGAGGTATTCGGAGTTATTTTTCCCGGAGATTCAGATCAGAATCCTCAAAGAGGTCAGGCCGTCATTTGATCCGTCACGCTAGTGCTCGCAGACATGTCATAAACGTTGCCATCAACCAGAATGTCGAGATGCAGGCCGATCATGCTGACAGGCGCATGGCGGCGATCGGGATGAATGGCGGAGTGCTGGAGTTGGGATGTATCAACAACGGTGATGCCGCCCGTACCCACAACTTGCAGCTTTTGATCCGGACCGATGAATGCAGCCGTATCTTTATCGAGCCCGATGCCGACGGCATGCGGGTTGTAGGTCAGGGCCATCAGCATGCGCCCGAGCCGGTCCTGGTGGCGAAAGTGTTGATCGATCACCAACTGGTCGATCAGGCATAGGCCGGGCGCTAATCTAACACTATCCGCGCGAGGCGTTGTGCCGCTTTTGCCGGCTGCGATCATTTGCGTTGGCAGAAACGCTGCGCCGGCCGAGACGCCTGCAACGTGCATACCCTTTGCATTCCGGCGGCCTATTTGCTGAGCGAGGGGAGTGGCGCTGAGCGTCTCGGAGAGGCGGACCGGATCGCTTCCGATAAGGAAAACCCCATCCACGCCACCGAGTAAGTTGTCGCTTGCCGTTTCGCAATCCGCTCGATTCTCGAAGTTGAATGTGCTGACGCGATTGATGCCGAAATCGCGGAAGGCTCGTTCATATCCGCCGAGGTCCTCGTCATCGGAGCCTGCAGAAATAATGGCGATATGCGCGCGGAAGCTGCCGCAAAGCTCAGCGAAGCGGCGCAGGATAGCGGCCTTCCGGGCCGCTTTGCCGTCACCGCCTATGGCGACGATAAAACCTCTTGTCCCAGCCGCGGGCGCTTTTGAACGATTCAAACTTTCGCCCCGTAACGCAGAATTGGCAGTCGTCATATCGTTATGTCGGGATTACAGAAGGAAGCGCCACGGCACGAGCCGGCGCGGCGGACCGCCGGCGCTTTGCGATGAAAGGATCGAGGCCGTCGGTCGGCGGATGTTTGTGACGATCACGTCAACGCGGCGGCGTTCGAGCCGGCAGTGCTGCGGCTTTTCGGAGCAAGCCCCGAGCACAGCAGCGTATGGTTCCCCAAATCGTATAGGTTGCCTTCGGTGAGGATATGAAGGCGTACCCCGGTCAATCCTACCGGTTCGCCATTTCGGGTCAAATCGGCGGGGGAGTTGCGCAGATTCGACCCGTCAACGATGGTGACGCTGCCGCTGCCGACCACCTCGAGCGTGTCGTCGGGGCCGATGAATGCAGCCGTATCTTCGTCGAGCCCAATCCCCGCTCCAAAGGGAATGGACGCGACGGCAGTGAGCAGGCGCCCGAGCCGGTCACGCTGGCTGAAATGCTGGTCGATCACAAAGCCGCTGACGAGCCCCAAGCCGATTGCTAAATCGACCATCCCAGCACGAGGGGTGGCGCCGCTCGTGCCGCCGGCGATCATCGCGCTCGACATCGCAGAAGCCCCCGCGGATGTGCCGGCAATATGCATACCATACATATTGCGACCGCAAAGCCTTCTCGCGGCCGACGTGTCGCTCAGCATCTCGGCGAGGCGTACCTGATCGCCGCCCGTCATGAAGACGCCGTCGACCCGATCGAGAACCTCCAGGTACCTCTGCGACTCGCAGTCCGCCCGGCTTTTGAACGGCAGGATACTGATACGTCCAGCACCGAGTCCGCTGAACAGGGATGCGTACTGGTCACCGATATCGTCCAATGAGGAAGCCGTCGGAATGACCGCAATGTGCCCGCGCGAACCGCCGCAAAGCTTGACGAAGCGACGCAGTATGACGGGATTCTCAACCCGCTCGGCCCCGCCAATCGGAACGATAAAACCTCGTGCGGCGTTTTTCGGTGGGCTGCCATGACGCATCATTTTTTCCTTGCCAAGCCTCGGTGGGCACCGTCGGTTTAATCTGCAGAGAAATCCGCGCTTCGCTTATCGCGACACTTCGATATTCTCCAATCCGTCCGCCGACGCTAGTCTACGGCGTCGCTGTCAAACGTAGATAGCGAGAACC
>JAXDQB010000611.1:0-5368 GCA_034668065.1 Paraburkholderia sp. | reverse complement strand
CCCCTTTTGCAAACGGTCGATCTGAGCATGCACTTTGGCGGCGTTATGGCAGTGCGCAACGTCAACTTCGCGCTTGCCGAAGGCGAGCTGCGCTGTCTGATTGGGCCGAACGGCGCGGGAAAGAGTACATTTTTCAAAATGCTGACCGGCCAACTCAAGCCGACACATGGCCATGTACGGTTTCGTTGTCACGACATTTCCCGCGCCGGAGCGCACCATATCGCGCAGCTTGGCATCGGCATCAAGTGCCAGGTGCCCAGCGTCTTCGATGGGCTGAGCGTGCGCGAAAACATATGGCTTGCGGCCTGCCGCATCAGTTCCGGCGAGCGCGCCAGGCGTTTGGTCGATGAGATGCTCGAACGCATCGCTCTCACGGAGGTGGCCGAAAGCCTGGTAGGGCAGCTCGCGCACGGTCAGCGGCAATGGGTCGAGCTCGGGCTCGTGCTTTCGACCGATCCGAAACTTGTCCTGCTCGACGAGCCGGCCGCCGGCATGACGCATGAAGAGGTCTGCAAGACGGCGCAACTCATCCGCGAGATCAACCGGACCAAGGCTTTGATCGTAGTCGAGCATGACATGCAGTTCATCCGGATGATCGCCGATCGTGTGACGGTCTTTAACGAGGGCAGCATATTGATGGAGGATGGAGTGGAAAAAATACTGCGCAATCCGCTGGTCCGCGACATCTACCTTGGCAAGCAGGCCACCCATGCTTCTCGATGTACAGCGACTTAGCTCGGGCTACGGTCGCATTCCGATCGTCGACGAAATCGCCTTCGCTGTCGACGAAGGCGAATCTATCGGCATCCTCGGTCCCAATGGAATGGGCAAGACTACCCTGCTGCGGGCGTTGATGGGCTTTCTGCCGGCGACGAGCGGGCGCGTGCACTTTGCCGGGCACGATGTGACAGCGCTTGAGCCCTATCGGCGCGCGCGGCTCGGGCTCGGCTACGTGCCGCAGGGGCGGCAGATATTTCCAGCCCTGAGTGTCTACGACAATCTCCGCATGGGTTGCAGCAAAGAGCCGGGCAGTGTCGAGAACGAGACCATTGCGACAATGCTGGAAGCGTTTCCTCGCCTCAAACCCTTGCTTGATCGCCCCGGTAGCGCATTGTCAGGCGGAGAGCAGCAACTGCTGGCCATCACACGCTGCTTGTGCGGAAAACCGCGTCTGATTCTGCTCGACGAGCCGACCGAAAGCATCCAGCCTTCGATCATCGACGAAATCGGCGAGACGCTGCTACGCCTGCGCGATCGAAGCGGGCTTTCCCTGATCCTCGTCGAACAGAACTTCGACTTTGTCGCAGCGTTATCGCAACATGTTCTCGTGATTCGAAAGGGCAGAATTACGCAGGAAGTGCGGCCCGACGATCTGCGCAACGCGAGTCTCGTCAGCGAGTTTGTCGGGGCCCCCCCGTTGATCACGGTAGCCACAACCCCGCGTCAATCGGAATAAGCTGCGAGACCTTTGCCGAGGTTGCGTTCCAATGATGAGCGCGGACGTCGCCGCCCGCGCCGGACCGTTCAAAGATAGAACATGCGGTCTTCGTCGGATTTCACCGCCTGCGGCTGCGATTCTTCGCGATCCTCGTAGAACGAGAGCACCGCTTCGAGCACTTGGTCTGGATCGTCGATGACCTTCATGAGATCCATGTCGCCGGGGCTGATGAGGCCCATCGGCAAAAGCGACGTCTCGAACCAGCTCAAAAGTCCTTTCCAGAATTCGCTGCCCACGAGAATGATCGGCACATGGCGCGATTTTTTCGTTTGAATCAGCGTGAGTACTTCGGCGAGTTCATCGAGCGTGCCAAAGCCGCCGGGCATGACGATGACTGCGTCGGAGTTCTTGACGAAGGTGACCTTGCGCGTGAAGAAATGGCGAAAGCGCAGCGAGATGTCCTGCCACTGGTTGCCCGACTGCTCGTGCGGCAGCTCGATGTTGAGCCCGACCGACGGAGCCTTGCCCGCGTGTGCGCCCTTGTTGGCCGCCTCCATGATGCCGGGGCCACCGCCCGAAATCACCGCGAAGCCGGCGTCCGATAGCTTGCGCGCGATCTGCGTCGTCAATTTGTAGTAGGGCGAGCTCGGCTTCAGGCGCGCCGAGCCGTAGATGCTGACAGCCGGGCGGATCTCCGAGAGGTACTCGGTGGCCTCGATAAACTCTGCCATAATCGTGAACATCTGCCACGATGCGCGAGCCTTTTTGGCTGTCGCGCGCTCTTGATCTGCGAGTGATCGCAGACTCGGAATCAATTTTCTTCTCTTGTTCATAATGCCTGCAGAACGAAACCTGAAAGGTAAGACCCTGGTATTGGTCGACGGATCAAGCTATCTCTATCGGGCTTACCATGCGATGCCTGACTTGCGCGGCCCGGATGGCGAACCAACAGGCGCGCTTTATGGGATCGTCAATATGTTGCGTCGCATGCGCAAGGAAGTCACGGCAGAGTATAGCGCGTGCGTGTTCGACGCCAAGGGCAAAACGTTCCGCGACGATTGGTATCCCGAGTACAAAGCGCATCGCCCCCCGATGCCCGACGATCTGCGCAAGCAGATCGAGCCGATTCATTTCGCTGTTCGCGCGCTTGGCTGGCCGCTCCTCATGGTCGACGGCGTGGAGGCCGATGACGTTATCGGCACGCTGGCCGCCGAGGCCGAGCGGGAGGGCATGAACGTCCTCGTATCGACGGGTGACAAGGACCTCGCACAGCTCGTGAGCGATCACGTCACGCTCGTCAATACGATGACGAACGAGACACTCAACCGCGACGCCGTAATCGGAAAGTTCGGCGTGCCGCCCGAGCGGATCGTCGATTATCTGGCGCTCATCGGCGATACCGTCGATAACGTGCCCGGTGTCGAAAAATGCGGCCCGAAGACGGCGGTCAAGTGGCTCACGCAGTACGAGACGCTCGAGGGGATCATCGCCCACGCAGCAGAGATCAAAGGCGCAGTCGGCGAGAACCTGCGCCGCGCGCTCGACTTTCTGCCGCTCGCTAGAAAGCTTGTCACGGTCGAGCGCGCATGCGATTTGAAGGACCATATCGCCTCGATCGAAGCGTCGCTCGCGACGCGGGCAGAATCGCCCCTCGAGCTGCGTGAACTATTCATGCGTCACGGGTTGCGGACGTGGCTGCGCGAGATCGAAGCGCTCATCGAGCGGGCCGAAGACATGCAGGATGTCGAGCCTGCCGCCGCCGTTGTGCTCGCGGCCGAACCGGCGCCGACAGTCGAGGCACCGCGTTGCTACGAAACCGTGCAGACCTGGGAGCATCTTGACGCGTGGCTGGCGAAGATCGATGCCGCGCCGATCACATCCTTCGACACGGAGACGACTTCGCTAGATCCCATGCTCGCCCAGATCGTCGGCATTTCACTGTCAGTCGGCGCCGGCTGTGCCGCGTATATCCCGCTCGCTCACCGCGGCCCCGATTTGCCACAGCAACTGCCCCGAGACGAAGTGCTGGCGAAGCTCAAGCCGTGGATCGAGAATCCCGAGAAGAAAAAACTGGGCCAGCACCTCAAATACGACGAGCAAGTGCTGCTCAATCACGGCATCGAGCTAAATGGCGTCGAGCACGATACGCTGCTCGAATCGTACGTACTCGAATCGCACCGTTCGCACGATATGGACAGCCTCGCCATGCGTCATCTGGGCGTGAAGACGATCAAGTACGAGGACGTTTGCGGCAAGGGCGCACAGCAGATCCGTTTTGATGAAGTGCCGCTCGCGGCCGCCGCGGAATACGCAGCCGAAGATGCGGATATCACGTTCCAGCTGCACATGGCGCTCTATCCGCGCATTGAGTGCGAGCCCGGGTTGCTGAGGGTCTATCGCGATATTGAAATCCCGACCTCGCGCGTGCTGCGCAAGATCGAGCGCAACGGCGTGCTGATCGACAGCGAGCGGTTGCGTCAACAGAGCAGCGAGATTGCGGGACGTGTAATCGAGCTCGAAAGAGATGCCTACGTGCTCGCGGACGGTGAGTTCAATCTCGGTTCACCGAAGCAGATCGGCCAGATCTTCTTCGAGCGCTTGCAATTGCC
Source organism: Paraburkholderia sp. (assembly GCA_034668065.1). Classification (GTDB taxonomy): domain Bacteria; phylum Pseudomonadota; class Gammaproteobacteria; order Burkholderiales; family Burkholderiaceae; genus Trinickia. The sequence continues at coordinate 1,321 of JAXDQB010000611.1, read as the reverse complement.
TGTCATCAAGAAGACGCCGAGCGGCGCACCTTCGACTGACGAAGAGGTTTTGCAAAAGCTTGCCGAGGACTATCCGCTGCCCAAGCTCTTGCTTGAGCATCGCGCATTATCGAAGCTCAAGTCGACGTATACCGACAAGCTCCCGCGCATGGTCAATCCGCATACGGGGCGCGTTCATACGAACTACGCGCAGGCGGTTGCGGTGACGGGCCGGCTTGCGTCGAACGAACCGAACCTGCAGAACATTCCCGTACGCACGTCGGAGGGGCGCCGCATCCGCGAAGCGTTTATCGCACCCGAAGCCGGCAAGATCGTCTCGGCCGACTACTCGCAGATCGAGCTGCGCATCATGGCGCACATTTCCGGCGACGAGTCGCTTTTGCGCGCGTTCGCTGCGGGCGAGGACATTCACCGCGCCACGGCGGCCGAGGTCTTTGGCGTGACACCGCTCGAAGTGACGAACGACCAGCGCCGCATCGCGAAGGTCATCAATTTCGGCTTGATCTACGGCATGAGCTCGTTCGGGCTCGCGGCCAATCTCGGCATCACGCGCGATGCGGCGAAGCTCTACATCGACCGCTATTTCGCCCGTTATCCCGGAGTCGCGCGCTATATGGACGACACGCGTGCGAGCGCGAAGGAGAAGGGCTATGTCGAAACCGTCTTCGGGCGCCGACTTTGGCTGCCGGAGATCAACGGTGGCAACGGTCCCCGCCGACAGGCCGCAGAGCGCGCCGCAATCAATGCGCCAATGCAGGGTACGGCCGCCGATCTCATCAAAATGTCGATGATTGCCGTGCAGGGCTGGCTCGAGCGCGAGAAAGCCGCAAGCCGCATGATCATGCAAGTCCATGACGAACTCGTGCTCGAAGTTCCCGACGATGAACTATCGGTCGTCCGGGAAAAGCTTCACCAGTTGATGTGTGGCGTCGCCGCGCTCAAGGTGCCGCTCGTGGTTGAAGTCGGAGTGGGCGCGAATTGGGAAGAGGCGCACTGACGAGGTGCGGCATAACGGCGCATTCGCGCGCCAAGTCCTGCTCTCGTCGTATTGTTCTTTGTCGATTCAATGAGTCCGCGCTGCGCAACAGACGTGCCGGGTAAAAAGAATCAGCAACGGTAGACAAGGAGAAAAAAGCATGCATCGTTTCATCGTCGTCGGGGGAGGCGCAGGGGGGTTGGAGCTTGCGACGCGTCTTGGTGATCGCTATGGCGCGCACAAGCGGGGCAGGGAGCCACGCGCGCTCGTCACGCTCGTCGATCGTTCTCCTACGCATATCTGGAAGCCGCTGTTGCATGAGGTCGCGGCGGGCAGCATGGATCC
>JAXDQB010000610.1:0-2949 GCA_034668065.1 Paraburkholderia sp. | reverse complement strand
GTCATTGGCCGCTCGCCGGAAGGTAAAGCGCTGTTAAAAGCCGGGGTGATGGGGATTGTGACGAAAGCGGGGCCGGTGAGCCCGGGCGACGCAATTGTCGTCAAGCTGCCCCCACCGCCGCACCGCGCCCTTGAACGCGTATAAAACGTATTGGACGACTGGCTGGGGGCGGTACTGTGGGCGACGAACCGTCGGTCGCCCACGGGGGGGGCGACGGGCATTCTACGGCTCGCTCTCTTGGGACGATTCGATGTGACTGCGATTCGATGTGACTGCGATATGAGCCGACGTCAGTCAAACAACGATTCGATACTGGGCTGATCAGCGTCTGCGACTTCAAAGTGCAACGTTTGCTCGATATGCGCGAGACGGTCCGCCATGCAATTGGCGGCGCGCGAGGCGTCTTTTGCTTCGATCGCGTCGATCAAGTCGGCGTGCTCCGTATGGGGGCAAGCCAGTGTGTCCGGCTTGTCGTACAAGGTAATGATCAGGCAAGTCAGCGAGGTCAGCTCGCGCATGAGGCGAGGCGTCGCACGCACTGGGCGCGAGCCCATGGCGAACCTGGTGGAAGGCCACGCTGCCACTCTCATGCACCGGCACGGTAAGTGAGTTGCCCATCCAGTTCTGCCGTGCATGCGCTGGCCGCTACGTCCATGCCCTGAAGCGATCGACCGGATGCTGGAGACGATGCGTCACGGCGGCAAGAACTTTTGATCAGTGCCGGTTTTCATGCAACCGTTGCCGAATCCGAAGCCGAGGTGGCGCAAGCGAACGGAAAATATTGCGTTCGTTGGCCACTCGTGACGGATTTACTCGCTCACATCGCTCAGCGCAATACGTCACTGTAGCGATCGCGTAGCGGAATGAGCGTCAGCAATCCCACCACGGCACCGAACAAGACGTAGTAACAGATCGAGAGCGGATCGCCCGTTGTCATCGTGAGCCACTGCACGATGGCCGGCGCAAAGCCGCCGAAGATCATGACGCCCAGGTTGTAGCTGACCGCGATCCCCGTCGAGCGGACGCTCGCGGGTAGCAGTTCCGACACGAATGCGGGATAGCAGCCCTGATGCACGCTGAAAATCACGGTCAGCAACCCTTGACCGACGATAAGAGAAAGGAGACTCGGGTGCGCGGTCATGAATGCAAAAATCGGGTACGCGGTGACGATCGTCAGGCTGAGTGAGGTCACCATCATCTTCTTGCGGCCAATGCGATCTGACAATGCACCGACGAATGGGCACAAGACGAGATAGCAAATCGAGCTGATCGACGAGCTCACCAAGGTATCGGTCAGCGGCAGATGCAGCGTACGCGTTGCGTGAGTCGGCATGTACAGCAGAAAAATGTAGGTGCCAACTGTGGCGAATACGGTGAGCCCGAGGCCCGCAGCCACCGGCACCCAGTGCTGGGTCGCCGCATCCAGTACGGGGCTTTTGCTTAGCTGGCGCTCACGGCTTCGTTCGACGAACACGGGAGATTCGTCTAGCTTGCGTCGCAATTGAAGACCGATCGGCACGATCAGTAGACCGACTATGAACGGGATCCGCCAGCCAAAGCTCATCAAATGCTCGGGGCTGAGCGAGCGCGTCAGTACCGCGCCGAAGAGTGAGCCGGACAACATGGCCGTCGCCTGCGCAACCATCTGGTAACTGCCGTAATAGCCGCGCTGGTTACGAGGCGCATATTCGACGAGCAAAGCCGTCGCGCAGCCAACTTCGCCGCCAGTCGAAAAACCTTGCAGCAGCCGGCCAAGAAGCATCAGGATCGGCGCGCCGATTCCGATCGCCTCATAGGTCGGTGAGAACGCGATCAACGCGATACCGAGCGCCATCAGCGAGATGGTCAGCGTAAGCGCGGCCTTGCGCCCAGCGCGGTCCGCGATGGCCCCGAGCACGATGCCGCCGAGCGGACGCGTGATGAAACCAACCCCGAACGTTCCCCAGGTCGCCAGCATGGAGACCGTCGGGCTTGTTGATGGAAAGTACAGCTTAGCGATTATCACAGCGAAAAAGCTGTACACCATGAAATCGAACCATTCCAGTGCATTGCCAATTGTAGAGACGACGATCACACGCCGGCCGGACGTGCGGTTTCCCTGCGCGCGCTCAGCGGATGCGCGTGCCGGGTCGGACACAGTGCTCATTGGATACTCCATGGGCAAACAATTGAGAGCCCATTGATAAATTGAAAAAAACGCAGGTTCAGAACGGACCGCAGGCCAACCTGTCAACCTTGGAAGGGGCATACCAGGCGCTGCGATTTGTAACGCTGCATCAAAACGAAAGACGGAGCATATACAGGTTCTAACGAAAGGCCCAAGAAAAAGTATTGCGGGTTTGGCTTGCGCGCGGCTCTCATTTTTCCTGGTCAGACAGTGTCTGCGCTCTGGTGCGTCGGCTCTCGCCTGCGGTGCAGTGCATAAGGCCAGCCGGCCTGCACTTGCGCCTGGTTGTCACCGTTGTCGGCACGGATGCGACGCTCGCGTTGCCAGCGCGCCGGCCTGCGCGCTAGCCGCCTCCGCGCGCACGGCTCCAAACAATCGATGTAGCGGATATCCGCTACGGAAATCTCGTTTCCCAGCTTGCGTCTTGTAACGGCATGTGGCTTGCCGAACATTGCGTGAGTCGCGGCGCACCTACCCACAAAAACTTCACACGCATCATTCGGACGCCATCGCACTTTGGGTCGCGTGCGGCTAAAGAGCGAATCGATCTTGCGATCGACTTCTCTTAGTGCGAGGGCGCGGTGTCCTCGGGGGGGCACGTAGATAAAAACCATGTGTGTGACAACAATGAATTCGACCACAAGTCGCAGAGAACGACATGCGCGAGCGCGGGAGCTCATCGGGGCGGGCAGTCCAGCCGGTGCTGCCGCGCTGTTGCCGCATGCATACCTATGGTTGCGTTACGGGGGGCGCCGCCCCCCTTTCGTGCGCCTGTTCCGAAC
>JAXDQB010000609.1:0-8039 GCA_034668065.1 Paraburkholderia sp. | reverse complement strand
CGTGCCAGGCACGAGCGAAAGCGCGTCATAGGTCTTGCGCCCAAGGTTTTGTACACGGCCGTGACAAGGCACGTGGTACGCGATCTTGCCGAGCGCGCGCTTGAAGTCGGTCTTCAGCAGGCCATCGCGGTTTCGGGCGACAAAGTATTCGAACGGATCCCAGAACCCTTCGCTGACAACCCGAACGTCTTCGTCTTCGGGGAACATAAGCGGCAGCTCATGCTTATACATGAGTACGCAACTCGGAATCGCGGCCATCAACGCATAGCCCTCACGCGCGTACCGCGCAAGCACCGGCATGTTTTTTTCTTTCTTTGCCGCCACCCCATCAAGGTTGCCTTGTTCGAGCAGAGGCATTGCGCAGCACACCTCGCTGGCCACGAGCACGTACGGAATTTCGTTATGCGCGAGCAGCGCGAGAAGATCATGACCGATACCGGGCTCGTTGAAGTTCACATAGCAAGTCGCGTAGATCGCCACCTTGCCCGGCGTGCGCTCACCATTACGCACCGCAATTTCCGGGGACGCCTGGGCCGCGCTTCGAAACTTGTGCACAGCGAACCCGGGCAGCCACGCATTCCTGTCGACGCCAAGCACCGATTCCATCGCGCCGCGCACGGGCTTCGCGCGGCTCACGGCGTTGACCGTCTGCGTGACGATCGGGATGCCGGCAAAGCGGCCAAGCGCGTCGGTGTTGGAAAGCACCTTGTCGCGCAGCACCACCTCACCGCGCTTGTACTTGGCTGCCTTCGCGCGCAGCATCAAATGAGGAAAATCGACGTTCCATGGATGCGGCGGTACATAGGGGCATTTCGTCATGTAGCAGAGGTCGCACAAATAACACTGGTCGACCACCTTTGGATAGGAATGCTTATCGACGTCGTGCGCTTCGCCACTGTCCGTTTCGTCGACAAGGTCAAAGAGCGTCGGAAACGCACCGCATAGCGATACACAGCGCCGGCAACCGGCGCATATGTCGAAGACGCGGGCGAGTTCGCGATCAATCGAATCCTGATCGTGGAACATCTCAGAGCGCCAATCGAGGGGGTGACGGGTCGGTGCCTCCAGGCTCCCTTCCTTGTGCGGCATGAACTCGCGCTCCTTAAGGACGGTTTCGTTCTAAACCGGCGCGCACACGCTCGCGTACTCGGCGCGATAACAACGCATAGCAGCGAATGGAGGCGCCTCGCCGCAAGCAGAAAGCGCGAGCGGCGGCCCACCCAATCAGTCGGCAAACCCCTCAAGGGCCTTCGTGTAGCGGTTAGCGTGGCTGCGCTCGGCTTTCGCCAGCGTCTCGAACCAGTTGGCGATTTCCTCAAAGCCCTCTTCGCGTGCGGTCCTTGCCATGCCCGGGTACATGTCGGTGTATTCGTGCGTTTCGCCGGCAATGGCCGCTTGCAAATTCTGCCGCGAGTTTCCGAAGGGCAGCCCCGTCGCCGGATCGCCCACCGCCTCGAGATACTCCAGATGGCCGTGAGCGTGGCCCGTTTCTCCCTCCGCAGTCGAGCGGAACAGTGCGGCGATATCGTTTTGACCTTCGACGTCGGCCTTCGCGGCGAAATAGAGGTACCGGCGGTTCGCTTGCGATTCCCCAGCGAACGCGTACTTCAGGTTCTCTTCAGTCTTGGAGCCCTTCAACTGTGCCATCTCGACCTCCTTCGTGGATCGGCACATGCGGCGAAGATGCGCGAGCGCCGAATCTTCTATCGTGTGTATGAGAAACGACACGCACCGCAGCGTCCGCGAGCAACGCCGCGCATTTCAATCTAGGAGGTCATCGGCCCGTTCCCCAATAGGCATTTTCTATGCTTGCAATAGCATTTTCGGGGAACGGTCTAGAGCCGAACAGTGCCCGGGAAACGCGCGGGCCGAGATGAATCGAGCCGACGCTGGCCCGGGCTTGTCCAGCGGCAACGCTTCGTCTGAGCATTACGGGTAGACAGCCGGCAAAGCGAAAACGGCGGCGCTGCCCCCGGTTTTGGCTCAGGCGGTACGACGAACGGCTTCCTTGAGCGCGTCGATGAACGCTCTACGCCACCAATGGACGTCGTATTTGCGGATGGTAGCCATCAACGCCCCATGTCGCTCCATACGTTCGCCGAGCGGCATCGTCAGGGCACGCTGAATTGCTTCGGCCGTGCCATGCGTGTCGTAAGGGTTCACGAGCAACGCCTCACCCAACTGTTCGGCCCCGCCTGCGAAGCGTGAGAGGATCAGAACACCAGGATCCTCGGCATTCTGTGCAGCGAGGAACTCCTTCGCGACGAGGTTCATACCGTCGCGCAACGGGGTGACGAGCGCCACCTGGCTTGCGCGATAAAGGCCTGGCAGGCGCCTGCGCGCAACATTGCGATGGATGTAGCGCACCGGCATCCAGTCGAGCTCGCCATAATCGCCGTTGATCTCGCCGCACAGGCTGTCCATCTCGCGGCGCAAGTCGTCGTAAGCGCCCAAGTCCTCTCGGCTGGGGGCCGCAATCTGAATGAGCGTTGCTCGCTTGCGGTTCTCCGGATGATGCTCGAGCAGATAGCGAAGCGCGTGTATGCGCTGCGGCAAGCCTTTTGAATAGTCGAGCCTGTCGACGCCAAGCAGCAACTGCCGCCGCGAATACTCCTCCCGCATGCGGGAAAACATGTCGACGCCTTCGCGGCCATTGGCCAGCGCGGCGAATTCTCCGACGTCAATGCCGATCGGAAACGCGCCCACACGCAGCGTGCGATTGAATGCGCGCAGATAGCCGCCCTGGTGTGCTTCGGCGCCCGCTTCCGCTTCGGCGTAGCCGACAAAGTGCTTCACGTCCGCTTCGGTTTGCAGACCCACGAGGTCATAGGCGAAGAGCGAGCGCATCAACCACTCGTGCTCGGGAACCGCCGCCATGATGAGCGGCGGCGGCACCGGAATATGGAGGAAAAATCCGATTGGATTACTACATCCCATCGCGCGCAGCTCGGCCGCGAGCGGGATGAGGTGGTAATCGTGCACCCAGATGATGTCGTCGGGCTTGAGCAGCGGGAAGAGGCGTTGCGCGAACAGTTGATTGACGCGGCGATAGCCGGCGCCAAAGCTCACGTCGAACTGTGCGAGATCGAGACGATAGTGGAAAACCGGCCAAAGTACGTTGTTCGCGTAGCCGAGGTAATACGTTTCGTAGTCCTGCTGACTAAGATCGACGGTCACGAGCTGCACGTTGCCGACCGTCTGCTTATGGACACTGTCTTGAGTGCCTGCAACGGAGACATCGGCCACGGTCTTGCCACTCCAACCGAACCAAATGCCTCCCGTTTGCTGCAAACCGTCCTTGATCGCGACCGCAAGCCCGCCTGCCGCGGCCTTGCGCGGATCGGCAACACGATTTGAAACTACTACAAGACGGCTCACTAAGGCTCCTTATGAATGCGGGAGTAAATCTGTGAGCGGCATTTGTGACTGTCTGTTGCCGCGAATCCCCTCTTGGATCCTTCTGGTCGTCGCACCGGGGTGATTGTCGTTGTTGTTCGTTTTTATCTTTGACGTTCTCTTGGTGACGACAAGCGCCACTCATCGAGCAGCATCCTGCGCGCTCGCAGCTTTATCTCGAAATTAGCATTTGATGCTAGCACAGACGGCGTGGAAGAGCTATGTTCGCACGCATGGACAGGACGAGGAGAGAAGGCCGCTCACTCGCTTCAGACCTCGAATCCAACATGACAATGTTGTAATTTGTGCGTCAGCGTAACTCAAACTTCGCTGCGCAGAATGCCGATCACGCACTTCAGATTTTTCGCAAGCGGATGCGCCGACGACGACAGCAAGTGCGCACTCGATCGGTAAGAGGGATTGCAATGGACATCGTGAAACTGGCAAAAGATGCGGGCATGCTGGTCGTACTCGACGGACGGATTGGTCGGGAGGAGTACCGGAGCGTGTACGGCTCCATGCAAGCACTCCAGCGCTTCGCCGAAGCACTGCGTGCGTCCCTGGCGGACGAAACTAATTGTCGTACCCCATCCGAGGTTACTGAATAAGCCGGTAAGGCCTCAAAAAAGTTTTGACAATTTCAAGATTGGTGGTTGACGGTCGTTCGGAGTGCCAACTACAATTCGAGTCAGTTCCACAAATGGGGCATATGCCTTGGACAGTTGCAGTAGTCGATCTTCGACCAGTTTTTCTGCCTGACGGCACGACGCCCCGCGCTGAACCATCCTTAGCCGCCGTCCTGCCATCGGGTAGGCGGTGCGCATCGCAGTTTCGTAGCACCTTCCTTTGCGCATCATTCGAATCGCCGCCGTTTAGACGTGCATACGCTGCGTCGTGCGCTCGTTCGAACGGTGCGGCGCGCTTAGCCTCGCCGGGCTAATCACGCTGCTCGTTCACACCATTGACCACGCGCCGTCGCAGGCGCGCAGGCGACGGCGTGCGGTTAGCCACGTCCGTGCCGCGCACGGGCCAAAACGTTACCTTGGGAGCTTGCCATGTCCGACCCAGACCCTAGTCGACCCACGGCTCGACGCAGCACGTCGAGCCCCCTTCGCTTCGCCTGATTGCAAGGCTTGATGCGTTCCTTCCCACGCGCTCCATCAACTCGGTGCGCGTGAGCTGAGACCGACGAGGCCCATTCAGGCGCCACGTTTTCGAGTTTCACTTTTTATCGAAGGAATTGCCATGCACTTCGCTCTGCTGGTCTCTCAACTCCCGCACGTCGACGACGCCCGCGCCCAATACCGTGATCTGCTGACACTCAGCCAAGAGCCGCGGCATCGGCGCAAGCTCTTGGCAGCGATTCGGTCCGCCCTCGCGAAACTCTTGCACTGACCGAGAACACGGTCTCGCACGGCTTGCCGCGCCCAAAACGAGAAAACGCCCGGCACGCTGTGCCGCTCGAGTCCAGCATTCGAGCCATTCAAGTATCAACAGGAATTACCCAGGAAAAGCACAAAATGTCCACCCCTGTAAACTTGCCTTCGGCGCGTGGCGCTGTGCTCGACGAAGCTCATGTCGGCGACATCAAAGGCGCCTTCGGCACGATTGCACACCATGACACGGCGCCGCGCCGAAACTGGATGGCTCGGCTGCGAACGCTGCTCGCCATTCTCGGCCCGGGCCTCATCGTCATGGTCGGCGACAATGACGCCGGTGCATTCGGCACCTATACGCAAGCCGGCCAAAATTACGGCACGACGCTGCTTTGGACGCTCGCCCTCCTGATCCCGGTTCTTTACGTCAACCAGGAGATGGTGCTGCGCCTCGGTGCGGTGACGGGCGTCGGCCACGCTCGCCTCATCTTCGAGCGTTTCGGCAAGTTCTGGGGTGCGTTCAGCGTCATCGACCTTTTCCTGCTCAATGCGCTCACGATTGTCACCGAATTCATCGGGATCACGTTCGCGCTGCAGTTTCTCGGCGTCTCGAAGATCGTCGGCGTAGGCGCGGCTGCCGTGTTGACGATGGCCGCTGTCAGCACCGGCAACTTCAGGCGGTTCGAGCGCTTTGCAATCGTGCTCTGCCTTCTCAGCTTGTTGCTCGTTCCGGTGCTCGTGTCGATCCATCCGCCTGCTGGCGTCATTGCGCACGACTTCATTGTGCCGGGCTGGCCCAAGGGCGCAAAGCTCTCTGACGTCATGCTGCTCGTCATTGGCATCGTCGGCACCACGGTTGCGCCATGGCAGCTGTTCTTCCAGCAGAGCTATGTGATCGACAAGCGCATCACGCCGCGCTTCATGAAGTACGAAAAAGTGGATCTGTGGATCGGGATCGCATTCGTGATCATCGGTGCCGTCGCGATGATGGCTTTCACCGCCGCCCTTTTCAACGGCCACCCGGAGTTCGGCAACTTCACCGATGCGGGCGGTGTGATTGCCGGCCTGGAAAAGTACGTCGGCCGAACCTCCGCGACGATCTTCGCAGTGGCGCTGCTCGACGCGTCGATCATCGGTGCCGCCGCCGTGTCGCTTGCGACGGCCTATGCGATGGGCGATGTGTTCGAAATCCGTCATTCCCTGCATCGGAGCGTGTCCGATGCAAAAGGGTTCTATCTCATCTACTTCGGCATCATCGCCTTGGCGGCCTTGCTCGTGCTCCTTCCCGGCAGCCCGCTCGGGCTGCTGACCGAAGCGGTGCAAACGCTTGCCGGCGTGCTGCTGCCGAGCGCGACCGTCTTCCTTCTGCTGCTCTGTAACGACAAGCCGGTGCTCGGGCCGTGGGTGAACTCGAAGCGGCTCAACATGTTCACGGGCGCTGTCATCGCGATCCTCGTCGTGCTCTCGATCATCCTCACCGCAGCAACGGTCTTCCCCGATATCTCCGGCAACACGATCGTGGCGATTCTCGTCGGCGGGCTCGCGCTGTTCGCGCTCGGCTACTTGGGGACACTGCTCGCTCAACGCTTGCGCGGGAAAACAATCCCGCGCAGCCAGCGCAACACCGCAGCACAAAATGATGCCCGCGACACGCGCGACAGTTGGCGCATGCCGGCGCTCGACCAATTGCCGCCACCTAATCTGACGATTTCGACGCGCGTCTGGATGGGTGCGCTACGCGGCTATCTCGTGATTGCAGTGGGGCTCGTGATCTTCAAGGTCGTACAACTGGCGCTGCACTGACAATCTTTGACTTTTTGAAGCGCGTCGTCGGGGAAGGAGATCCGACGCCGGCTTCGAAGGTGGCATTGAATGCCGCCGTATACGCCCGGATTGGGAACCCATGCAGCAAAGCGATGCATCCAAGCGGCTTCATCACGCGTATGAAGTGGGGATGGTCGTCGTCGTGCAACCAAGCACGGCTTGTCGAGTTGCAGCCCAATCGGGAGTTCACTATGAAAGCACCCCTCGCATGCGCCAGCCTGATAGTCGGATCAATCGTGTTTTCTGTCTACGGTCTCGCGACGGCACAGCCGCCCTCGCCGCAAGACGACATCAATTCACCCCAAAACGGTCTTGCGCTGATGCCTGATGCACCGCTTGGCAGCGAATACCCCACGCACGGCAACCGGCAGGCCGGAGAGCTTCCATTGAATCCGACTGATCCGCGCGCTCAACTCGTCAACGGGCTGCCCAATAACGCCGAGTCTGGCGGTATCGGTTCGCCGCTCGCCGGCGTGCACAGCGCGAACAGGGTACCCGCCGACGCGCAATGACGCGAGAAAGCTGCGTGCAATCCTCGCCGCGCTCCTAGCCTCTATTCAAGCGTTACTCGCGCATTACTCAAACCGCCACGTCGCCCCGCCTCGCAAAGACGGGGCCGACGGCTATCTGCGTTAATTGCAAAAAATCGAACGACCATTGTCAGGCGGAAGCGCACGTCGACAAGCTTGCGCGAACGCAATTTATCGTCTACAGCCTGACCGGCGAAGCCCGCGCTGCCGAGTGGGCGAAAGGGAGCACGTAAGCCACGCCGGGCCGAGCCACAAACAACATTTAAACTTCATTCAAACAGCCCTCAAACGACGACAAAGCTCAGCGCCATCCATTAGTGGCATCATCCACTGACGGGTAACGATGACGTCGGGGCCACGATTGATTCGTCAGAACGAATGCCTTCTCGGTTTGGTGTACTGTCAGTTGCCTGGCTCATTCGGCGCGTTCCCGGGCAAGCCCCTGTCGTAAAACTTCATCCTGCGATGAACGCCATGACCGATATACGCGTAAGACCTCTTCGAGGCTTTGCTGGCTTCGTCCGACGCGAGCGCAGCCGTCTGACGGAACATTGGATGAAAGCGGTGTTCGGCGAGGCGAATCTCGTCGAGGCGGACAGGCTGACTTACGAGCAACTTGCCGACCATTTGCCCGACATTCTCGACGCGCTGTGCACGGCACTCGATGCCGAGGACCTCGAAACGGTTGAGTCCGTGATAGAGCGGGACGCGAGAATACACGGGCTGGTCCGCTGGCGTCAGGGTTACCGAATTGAGGAGCTCGTTCGTGAACTCGACTTATTTCATGAGACATTGGCCGACGCACTCGAAGCGTACGCAGCCACAGACAGCACCTTCACCCGACGCCACGAAAAGCGTGCGCGACGCCTGATCGCCGAGGCGCTGAGTTTCGTTACCCTGACATCAATTCGCG
>JAXDQB010000608.1:0-3563 GCA_034668065.1 Paraburkholderia sp. | reverse complement strand
ATGCGGGGCTGGCGAGGTTGAGGACCTTCCTCGAGCGCAGTTGTTGAGGACTGCGAAATTGTGAAATCATAGGGCTCGTCGTCCAGTTCAGCGGAAGGCTAAACCGGCGAATGCACGGAGCGAGGTTGGGTGCCTTTGGGTGCCTTTGGGTGCCTCGCGCCGTGCGGATGGCGATTGCTCCTCGCCTACGACCAGAAGTCCGACACTTCGATGTTGCGCAGGTCGAATACGAGCACTTCCGCATCGTGCCCATCGGCGAAAATCAAGCTGCGTTCGTCGCGCACGCGCACGCCGTCGCCTTCCGAAAGCATCGTCCCGTTCACGCTGACATTGCCGCGTGCGACGTGTACGTACCCGAATCGGTCAGCGGCCAGTTCGAGACGGGCAGTTTCGGCGCCGTCGAAAAGGCCCGCATAGACGCGCGCGTCCTGACGGATCTCCAAAGAGCCTTCGGCGCCGTCCGGCGAAATTACGAGGCGAAGCTTGCCGCGTTTTTCCGTGTCCGGGAACTTCTGCTGCTGATAACGCGGCGTCGCGCCATTCACGGCGGTGGCGATCCAGATTTGCAGGAAGTGGACAGGCTCCGTGCTCGACGGATTGAACTCGCTGTGTGCGACGCCCGTGCCGGCGCTCATCAACTGAATATCGCCAGGCGTGATCACCGAGCCGGTGCCCATCGAGTCTTTGTGTTCGAGCGCGCCCTCGAGCACGTAGGAGAATATCTCGACGTCGCTATGTGGGTGCTTGCCGAAGCCGCGCTCAGGCATGACGTGATCGTCGTTGATGACGAGCAGATCGGAAAAGCCAGTCTGTTTTGGGTCGTAGTAATTCGCAAACGAAAACGTGTGCCGGGAGCTGAGCCATCCGTGTTCGGCGCGTCCGCGCTCGTTTGCGCTTCTGATTTCAAGCATGTTGACCTCCAGGGCGTTTCTTAGGAGCAACGAACGGTTCGTTGCCGCTCACCACATCGTCAGTTTACGTCAACCAATCGAGCCTATAATCGGTTCAAATGCGAATTACTGTCTCACCCGGGTGGACAAATCGTGCAACTCGAGGACCTCCGAATTTTCGTCGCGACCGTCGATGAACGCAGTTTCACTGCCGCGGCCGACAGGCTGCAATTCTCCAAGCAGTTCGTCAGCCGCCGCGTGATGGCGCTTGAAGCGGGCCTTGGCGTACAGCTGCTCGTGCGCAATACGCGCAAGCTTGCGGTGACCGAGCTGGGTCAGGCGTTCTATGAAAGGGCGAAGCGCATCTTGGCCGACGTTGCCGACGCCGAGGAGGCGATGTCGTCGCGACGCTCGAGTCCGCGGGGGCTGCTGCGGGTCAGTGCGCCGATGTCGTTCGGCACCTCGCACCTGTCACCGCTTCTAGCCGATTTCATGAAAGCGAACCCCGAAGTGCGCATCGACTTGGAACTGAGCGACCGCGTGGTGGATGTTATCGGCGAGGGCTTCGACATGGCGTTGCGTATCGGCACGCTCACAGATTCGACGTTGATCGCGCAAAGGCTCGCGGAGATTCGAATGATCGCATGCTGCAGTCCTGGCTATGCCGCGGCACGGCGCCTTCCCGCCACGCCTGCGGATCTCGCGCGACATGCTTGCCTGCTTTATGGTCGGGAGGGGCGCACGGGCTGGGAGTTTATCGTCGACGGCGCCCGGCGCGCGTTCGATGTGCGCGGGCCGCTGCGTGCGAACAACGGCGAAGTGATTCGCGACGCCGCAATAGCGGGGCTCGGCATCGCGTTGCAGCCGGAGTTCATCGTTTCGGCGGCGCTCGCGAGCGGCGCGCTGATCGAAGTTCTCGATGATTTCGATTCGCCACCGCTCGTGTTATATGCCGTCTATCCACAACATCGCGAGCGTGCGGTCACGATTCGGGCATTTGCCCATTACCTGCGGCAGCGTTTTGCACGCGCGTTCGGCGCGTGAATGGAAACGTCGATCTCGCGACGACGGCTGGCCCATCCCTTCATATACGGCGCCAGCGACGAAAGATCAGCCGGCTTGAGACGATCGCTCGCGGTTTGAGCCCGGCGCCAATAGGGGTAGAGCAGGGCTCGCCATCCCGCCAGGTCCGACACGGCCTTTGAGGCGAGGCGGGTCGGCAGGCGGTCCAAATGGCCCCATGCGATAATAGAAAACTAATTTCGCCCCACGGGCCTTACTTCGTGAAGAACCTTGCTGTTCCTGTCGATGACTTTTCATCGTTCGACGAGATTGTCGACGTGCGCACCCCGCTCGAATTCGCCGAGGATCACATTCCCGGTGCCATCAACGCCCCCGTGCTGAGCAACGAGGAGCGCGTGACGGTGGGCACGCTCTACAAGGAATCGCCGTTCGAGGCGACCCGGCTTGGCGCCGCCATGGTTGCCCGCAACATCGCTTGCCACCTCGAGACACTCTTCGCCGACCGTCCGCGCCAATGGCGTCCACTCATCTATTGCTGGCGCGGCGGCAAGCGGTCTGGCGCAATGGCGACCTGGTTCAACCTGATTGGCTGGCAGGCGCGCCAGCTAGACGGCGGATACCAATCCTACCGGCGGTGGGTGCTCGATCAGCTCGAGGAGGTGCCGGCGCGGCTAACCTATGTTGCATTGGCCGGGCATACCGGGACGGGCAAGACGCGCCTGCTGCACGCGCTTGCCGAGGCGGGGGAGCAGGTACTCGACCTCGAGGGGCTCGCGCAGCATCGCGGATCGCTGCTGGGCGCGCTGCCCGATTCGCCGCAGCCTACCCAAAAGTCTTTCGATACGGCGCTTGCCGCCGTATTGTCGACATTCGACGCTTCGCGTCCCGTCTTTGTCGAAGCGGAGAGCCGCCGGATCGGCCGCATTAGTCTACCGACCACGCTGCTCGAGGCGTTTCGCGCGGGCCGCTGCGTTCGAATCGTTGCGCCGCTCGCAACGCGCGTGCGATTTTTGCTGGAAGATTACGGTCATCTGTTCGAGCAGCCGCAACATTTCAAGGATCAGCTTACGCGGCTGGTCGGGCTGCAAAGTCACGAGACCGTCGACCATTGGCACGCGCTGATCGACGCGGGTGAGCGCGCGCAGTTATTTGCCGAGCTTGTTGAGCGGCACTACGATCCAGCCTATGCGCGCAGCAGTCAGCGGTCGTTCGGGCGGATCGAGCAGGCGATGACGTTTTCCTTTGACCCATGCGGGGCTGATCGCGTCGATCAAGCACGGACCCTGTTGGCGCTGATTCGCGAGCGTGATGTGGCGGATTTCACCGCAGCGGGCGGCCAGCGCGCTGGGGCTGGCCAATGCATGACCGCCGACGCGATCGAATGTCATACTGTCGCGAGCGGCCGCGAGCCCTGTTCGCTCGAAGCACGAGCCGCACAGCATTGACTCGCTGACGCCACCGAAAAGCCTGACAACTGACGACGACCTACGAGGCAGTATGGAATCTCTTGCTCCAACGCGGCGCCCTTCAGCCTCGCCGCTCGCCGTGGCAATTTTTGTATTGGTTGCGATCATGGGGCTTTACTACGTCAAATGGTCGCCGTACTACCACCGGGCGTTCGTCGCCGCTGACACGCACTCTATCGGGCAT
>JAXDQB010000607.1:0-3577 GCA_034668065.1 Paraburkholderia sp. | reverse complement strand
GGAGCATGGCCCGCGGCATGGGCAGGTCGCTTCGTGGTCGTTCACCATGCCGACCGCCTGCATGAACGCATAGCAGATGGTCGACCCCACGAATTTGCAGCCATAGCGCTTGAGCGCTTTGCTCAGCGCATCCGAAACTTCCGTCGATGCCGGCGCCTGCTTGTACGATGCCCATTCGTTCTGGATCGGCGTGTTGTCGACGAAAGACCAGACGAAGTCGGCGAACGATCCATGCTCCGTCTGAATCTGTTGCACGGCGCGCGCATTGGTGATGGCGGCCTCGATCTTGCCGCGATGGCGCACGATGCTTTCGTCCGTCACTAGCGCGTCCACTTGTTCGGACGTGAAGCGCGCGACCTTGTCGATATCGAAATCGGCGAACGCTCGCCGGTAACCGGCCCGCTTGTTTAGAATCGTCGACCACGACAAGCCGGCTTGCGCACCTTCCAGCACCAGCATTTCGAACAGATGCTGGTCGTCGTGGGACGGCACGCCCCATTCGGTGTCGTGATAGTGTGCGAGCGCTTCGCTCGATACCCAGTTGCATCGCTGTGTCAATTCAGCGCTCCCCGTTGTCATGCTGCTCGCCAGCATAGCGGAACCCGTGACCGCCGCAAGCTAGCCGTTCGGCCAATTGCCGGATGGAAACGGAACTGCCAGGCTATGCACATTTCCCACGAAACCCATTTCATTCGATGAACAAAGAGCTATTTGTAATTGGCGTCGACGGCGGCGGCACCGGCACCCGCGTCGTGCTCGGCGACGCGCAAGGGCGCGAACTGGCGCAGGCGGCCAGTGGGCCCTCGGGTCTGGGACTGGGCGTCGAACGCGCCTGGCAGGCCATCGCCGGGGGTTGCACGGACGCGTTCGGACGCGCCGGCGTCGCGCTCGACTGGTCTCGCTGCGTGCTCGGTTGCGGTCTCGCGGGCGTGAATAACCGCGACTGGCTTGCCGCGTTTCTCGCACAGGCCCCTGCGCTGGCCGGGCTCGCCGTGGAGAGCGACGCCTACACGACGCTCCTCGGTGCGCATGGTGGCGCGTCCGGTGTGATCGTCGCGCTCGGCACGGGCAGCGTCGCCGCCGCGCTAGACCGCGACCACGGCGACCACGGCGACCACGGCGACCACGGCGACCACGGCGAATGCCGCATCGTCAGCGGCTACGGGTTTCCGTCAGGTGACGAAGCGAGCGGCGCCTGGCTTGGACTGCGAGCCATCGTGCATGCACAGCACGCGCTCGACGGACGCGCTCCGAACGACGACCTCGCGCAGGCGCTGCTTGCGCACGTGGGTGCCCATGACCGCGATTCGCTTGTCGTTTGGCTTTGCGAAGCTAATCAGACCGCGTACGCCAGTCTCGCGCGAATCGTGATCGCGCACCGCGCGCATCCGTTTGCGGCGCGGCTGCTGGGCGAGGCCGGTATTGAGATCGGCAAGATGATCGCCGCGCTGGATCCGTCGGCGACATTGCCGGTCGCTTTGTGCGGCGGCCTCGGCGCGCCGTTGCGCGAGTATGTGCCGCACGTTTATCAGTCGCGTCTGCGGGAACCGTTGGCCGACTCGGCGCATGGCGGCTTGCAATTGGCGCGGCGCGAAGCTGCGCGCATTGCAGGCGAGAGGTAAGCGAACGCGTGCCCAGCGCCGAACGCACCTTAACCGCGAGCCTGGTGCCGACAGAATGCGCAGCGCACGACCGGGGCGACGCGGCGCGGCCATTGGCTCCATCGACGGTAAAATATGCGCTTCTACGCTGCCTGCCTGCTCACTATGTATAAAGTCATCGCCACCGATCTCGACGGCACGCTGCTCAATGCTGACCACCAGGTCGACCCGTTCACGGTCGCCACCGTGCGCAAGCTGGAAAGTGACGGGGTGCAATTCGTGATCGCAACGGGCCGCCATTTTTGCGACGTCGCCGGTATTCGAGACATTCTCGGCATCAGGCCGTATCTCATCACGTCGAACGGCGCGCGCATTCATACGCCGGACAACACGGTGATTCACGCGGACGACCTGCCGCCAGCCGTCGTGCAACGCCTCGTGCAGCCGGAGATCGTCGGCGCGCACGGCCGGGTGATCGTCAACCTGTTCGCCGACCAGGCGTGGCTGATCGACCGCGACGCGCCCGAGTTGCTGAAGTTTCATCAGGATTCCGGCTTTACCTATGAGGTGGCCGAGTTGCTGGCGCACGACGGCGTCGACATCGCCAAGGTTCTTTATATTGGCGACCCGGCCGATCTCGCGCAAATCGCCGCGAATCTCGAGCGGGAATTCGGCGGCGCCCTATATGTGACGTATTCGCTGCCGGACTGCCTCGAGGTGATGACCTCGAACGTATCGAAGGGACGCGCTTTGCAGATCGTGCTCGAGCGCTTAGGCGTGGATGCCGCGCATTGCGTGGCATTCGGCGACAACATGAACGATATCGATCTGCTGGAAACGGCCGGCCATCCGTTCATGATGAACAACGCCAATCCAGACTTGATGACGCGTCTGCCGAACGTGCCACGCATCGGCAACAACTTTGAGGCGGGCGTCGCGCATCATTTGCGCAAGCTCTTCTCAATCGACGACGAGCTGATGGCCTGACACGCTTTGACGGTACCGGCTCGCATGCACGGATGCGAGCCGGTACGCATGGTCTGGACGGCACCGGCTCCGACTGTCTTTGCCGAGGGCTGATCAGTCGCGCCATCCGCCGCGGCGATCGCCGTGGCTGCCACGGTCGTCGTGTCCCCAACGGCGGTCGTTGTGATTCCAGCCGCGGTCGTATCGGTGGTCGCCGCGGTAGTAGTCACCGCGATCGTAGCGATGACCCCAACCGCCATTGCCGTAGTACACCGGCTGCGGCGCGGCGTAGACCGGCGCGGGGCGTGTGTAGACGGGTGCACCAAGCGACAGGCCGATATTCAAGTCCGTATGCGCTTGCGCAACACCGCATGCGCCTGCTGCGAGACCTGCGGCAACCAGCAATTGAGTGACGATGCGTTTCATGTTGTTCTCCATGCAAGATGCTTGCTGTGAGGCGACGTAGGTTTGTCGCACAGCTTCAATCTACGCATTCGGCTTGGCGACTACTGCGACCAGATGTTACGGACTGCAAGCATCGTCGCAGGGTTTGAAAGGCGATAGAAGGAACATTCGAGCGCATTGCTCACACAGCGCGGTCCGCTCGAAGCGCCGTCTTGCAAGGCTTTGCGGCAAATCAGAACGGGCCGGCGACTGCTTGTTGCGGCTCGCTGAAAAAAACAGATAGCCGTGCCCGTAATCGCGGCTTACATCTGTATTACCCAATTAATCAGCTGCGCCAGCGGAAGCGCCAGTCGCGGCCGCGGACGGTGCGCCCGGCAGTGCCG
The DNA here is from genome assembly GCA_034668065.1 of Paraburkholderia sp. Taxonomy (GTDB): domain Bacteria; phylum Pseudomonadota; class Gammaproteobacteria; order Burkholderiales; family Burkholderiaceae; genus Trinickia. The sequence goes on along the minus strand of JAXDQB010000607.1, from coordinate 222 downwards.
CGCATGGGCAATCCGCAGCGCGGCCGTTTAGCCCTTGGCGGTCTAGCTTGAAACTGGCGTGCGCCGTTTCGCTTTGCCACTCGAGACGAACAATATAAATACTGTCGAAGTCGTCGCTTTGCCAACTGGGTATATCAGCGGCGTTGCCACCATGCGCGCTCATCAGTTGGCGCAGCATTTTCACGATCAGCTTGTGTTCCCATGCCACCACAATCAACTTGT
>JAXDQB010000606.1:0-13021 GCA_034668065.1 Paraburkholderia sp. | reverse complement strand
CATAGGATCAGCATCATCGTATGGAGATGGTAAAGCTCCTCGGCGATCGCGGTCACGGGCGGCTGGAGGTTGATCTCATTCACAGCGGGGCCACCCGGGCTGTCACCGACCGCCCATGCCGCAGAAGCGCCAACGAGCCCGCTCGCCGCCAGCACCCCCACGAGGGCGCGCCTGATTGCTTTCATAGGTTCCTTACCCAAATTTTCCACCTCGCCCCCTTCTCTGTCCCCTTCTTGGCTCGCCGTTCGCCGGCGCCGCTCACCCGCACCGCCGCAGCCACCCGCGCAACTCGTTTGCAAACTGCGCTCGCCGGTGTTGGGCGAGATGCTGCCCCAGCGCGACCGCCTGGCCGCGCGACACAACCGTGATAGGGGCGCGCGGCGACGCGCCGGGCTCGACCCGCACCCAGCGAGGGTTGAATTCGAACTGCGTCAACCGCTCAGCGCACACCTGCTCGATAACAAGCCGGTTCGGAAAGAGACGAATACGTTCATAGTCGACCGCATGGCGGGCATGAATCACAAACGCGATGCCCAGCGCCAGCAGCTCAACGCCGGTGAACGGCACGACGAGCCAGGCGCCGCGTACAGCAAGTAACAGCGCGATCGTCGTAGAGCACAATGCCAGCGATACATAGAACCCGACGAACTGCCGCGGCGACACAGAGCAATTCCGCTTGATCAACCAGTCCTTGATGACCGGCTCCGCATCCGGAAGCAGGGTTGCCGTCTCCATCGCCACCTCCTGCACATGGCCATCGCATATACCAAGCCCCGCGTACCGCCCAGGGCTTGCCATCCTAAAATGCGGGCCTTGCAAAGCGACAAACTGACGCATTATAGGCGCGTTCAATAGCATCGACAAGCAAACGGCCATCCCGGCGCAAGCCATGTGCGACAAGCCTTTGCGACGTTTTGGCGAGCGCTTTGAACACCGCTTTGCGTGCTGAATTTGCTCAATATGGGATTGAAATGCGCCGCGACAGGTCGTCGCACGCCACCCTCGGACATCGCCGATCGTGGTTGCCCGGTTTGCGGGATTGGGTTCGAGGTGCGCCTGTACGGCGTCAACCCGGGCGTCTGCGCCCGATGTCCTCGATACGCACGATGCCGTGGCCTTCGGCAGTTTTGCGCGGCACCGCTTTCCATGCGTGACCGTAGATGACCTCGAACGTAAGCGCGATCGTCCCGTCTTCGCGTCTGCGCCCGTCGAGCGCGGCGGTGAGCGCCGCACGCAGCCGCCGCGCCTGTCTGCTCGCCAAGCCACTGCTCTTACTGGCCGACAGGCCGCCATCCACGGTTGAATCGGCTTGCACAAACGGATAGGCGCCCCAGCGGCGGACGTCGGCAAGCAGCGATTCGGGCGACGCGTAGGTGATGGTCAACGTCTCCTGATCCATTACGGGAATCTCGAAGCCGCTTTCGACGAGCATGTCGCCAAGGTCATGCATGTCGACGAAATCGATCACGTGCGGACGGCTCGCAACGCCATGCGCCGCCTCGACCTCGGCATACGCGCCGCGCAACTCGCGCAAGGTGTCCGGGCCGAGCGTGCTGAACATCAGCAGCCCCCCTGCCTTCAGCACGCGCTGCCACTCAGGGAAAACGAGGTCCGGACGCGGGTGCCAATGCAGCGCGAGGTTCGACCAGACAAAATCGAAGGCTCCGGCCGCGAATGGCAGCGCGGCGAAATCGGCTTGCGCGATGCGCGGACCGGGCGCGCCGAGCGCCCGCTGTAGCGCCGCGGGCAGCAAGCGCCGCCAGTTCGTGTCGCCGGCCGCCTGAGGCAGTGCACGCGAAAGCATCGCTTGAGAAAGATCCGCACCGAATATCGGTGCCTCGGCAAAGCGCGCACGCAGCGCGGGAAGATCTTCGCCGGTGCCGCATCCCGCATCGAGGACGCTGGTCGGCTTGATCAAAATGTAGTCGAGCCGCTCGCGCATGCGCTGCGCGATTTCGCGTGGCAGGAAAGCGACCTCTTCGAATGCCGCTGCACGGCGATCGAAAATTCGCCGCAAAAGCCGGGAATCATAGGCCGGACGGCCGGATTGAGCGGGAGTTGGGGGCATGGAGGTCGAACTCGCGAAGAGCACGAAGTATACTCGCTCGCTCCGTCCCGTCCAGAACGGCCACGCTGAGCCTTCCCCGTGGCAGCTTCATGCCGGCGGTTCGAGCCTCTCCGCCTGCGCCCCGAAGGAAGTCCCCTTGGGGGACGCCCCGAAGGAAGTCGCCTTGGGGGGCGCCCGGAAGGAAGTCCCCAGTTTCAATTCGGAGTCCGTTTTACGATGAAGCAGCCGTGCCGCCCGTCATCGACAAAGCGTGCACCGCGGAGCCCCCGCGCGACGATTTCCGCGTATGCCTCGATGGCGCGAATTGCCCTCCGGATCGGCCGGATGGCACTGCCTCAGCCCTGCGTCCTGTGCGGCGCGCCACACGCCGAAATGGGCGGCAACGCGCGCAGCAAAATTGAGCACCGGGTAATTTGCCGGGGGTGCGACGCAGCCTATTGGAACGAGCCGCGCCTGCGCTGTCGTGTCTGCGCCTTGCCGCTTACGTTGCGCGGCCCAGTTCAGAACGGCGAGACGCGCTTTCTGTGCGGCAATTGCCGCAACGTGCCGCCGCCGTTCGAGAGGACGCTCGCCCTCGCCGACTATCGCGCGCCGCTCGAACGGCTTGCGCTCGGCCTCAAATTTCATGCGCGGCTCTTAATAGCGCGAGAATTCGCTCAAGGGCTCGCGCGCCTCGCCGCCGACAGCCTCGCGCCCGAGCACTGGCCCGATGTCGTCGCCCCCGTGCCGCTTGCGCACGAACGCCTGGTCGAACGCGGCTTCAACCAAGCGTGGGAAATCGCGAAACCCCTCGCGCGTGCGCTTCAAGTGCCGCCCGACCCAACGCTGCTGCGGCGCGTCGCACATACCGCCCCCCAATCGCGCCTCGATCTCGATGCCCGACGGCGCAACGTCGGCGCCGCGTTTTCCGTCACTCATCCCGTGGGCGGTGCGCATGTGGCGCTCGTCGACGACGTGATGACCTCAGGGGCCACGCTCGAAGCGGCTGCGCGGGCGCTCAAAACCGCGGGCGCGCGCGAGGTGACGAACTTTGTCGGCCTGCGCACGCCGAAAGACTGACTTCATTACCGAGAAATCATGTTCAACGTCGTTCTTTTCGAACCCGAAATTCCGCCGAACACCGGCAACATCATTCGGCTGTGCGCCAATACGGGTGCCCGACTGCATCTAATCGAGCCGCTCGGTTTTCCGCTTGACGATGCCAAGATGCGGCGCGCGGGGCTCGACTACCATGAGTACGCGCAGATGCACGTACACCGCAACTGGGATGCCTTCGCTGCCAGCGAAGCGCCCAACATCGCGCGAATGTTCGCGTTCACGACGCGCGGGTCGAGCCGCTTTCATTCGCACAGCTTTCAATCCGGTGACTGGTTTGTGTTCGGAGCCGAAACGCGCGGCCTGCCGGACGCGCTGCTCGCGAAGTTTTCCAACGAGTGCCGCGTGCGGCTGCCGATGCGCCCCGGCAATCGCAGCCTCAATCTCTCTAATACGGTCGCTGTCGTCGTTTTCGAGGCCTGGCGTCAGGCCGGCTTCGAAGGAGGCGAGTAATCCAGGTCGCGCCGTGCAAGCGCGGCTTCGCCAAGCGCATGCATCGGCGCGTTCAAGGCAGGTCAACACGTCTCAGGTGAGGGGGGAGCGCGAAACGCCCCGCCGATCAGTTGGTGAAGGGAGATTCGGCGCGCGCGTCGCGACGCAACAGTGCACTCACGGCATCGCGCGGCGCCACGCCTTCGAACAACACCGCGCAAACGGCCTCCGTGATAGGCATGTCGACGCGATGCGTGCACGCGATGTCGAGCACCGCCCGCGCGCAACGCACCCCTTCGGCGACATGCCCGAGCGCGGCAAGAATAGAATCAAGCGTGCGGCCTTCGGCCAGTTGCAGACCGACGGTACGATTGCGGGAAAGATCACCCGTGGCGGTAAGAATGAGGTCACCCAGGCCGGCAAGGCCGGTGAACGTTTCAGGCTGTCCGCCGAGCGCTACACCGAGGCGTGTCATCTCGGCGAGCCCGCGCGTGATGAGCGCGGCTCGCGCGTTCAGGCCCAGCGCAAGGCCGTCGGCGATACCCGTTGCGATGGCGAGCACGTTCTTTACCGCGCCGCCCACTTCGACGCCGATCACGTCATCGCCCGTATAGATGCGCATCGCGCCGTGATGAAACGCGGCGAGCGTCAGGTCACGGCAAGCGGGGGACGCACTCGCGACTGTCAGCGCGACGGGCAGCCCGAGCGCGACTTCGCGCGCGAAACTCGGCCCGGAAAGGACGCCATTGCTTGCATGCCCGCCGAGCTCGGCCGCGACGACCTGATGCGGCAGCATTTGCGTGTCGGCCTCGAAGCCCTTGCAAACCCAGATAATATGGGCAGGCACTTGCGCTCTATCGCTCATCGCGCGGCAAAGCGCGCGCAGGCCGGCGACGGGCGTCGCAACGACACAAAGCGCGTTCTCGGCAGCGCAGTGCGCGAGCGCCGCCGAGAGTTCGGCCTCATACCGCAGCGAGGCCGGTAGGGCGACGCTGCTCAAATAGTGATGGTTCTCGCTCTTGGCGCGAAGCTCGGCAACGAGCGCGCCGTCGCGCGCCCAAAGCATTGCGTCATGGCGCTGAGCCAGATGCGCCGCAAGCGCGGTGCCCCACGCGCCTGCGCCAAGAACGGCAATCTTCATCGTAAGACTGACTCCCGTCACCGCACGCGGCGATCAGTGCTGCGTTGCGTTCGCCGACGCGTCGTTTTGCGCATTCAGCTGCGCGAGACGCTGCTCGTAGAGTGCCTGGAAGTTGATCTCGGCCAGATGGATCGGCGGAAAGCCCGCGCGAGTGATCGCATCGGCGACGTTCGAGCGCAGATACGGGAAGATGATCGTCGGGCATGCGATGCCGACGAGCGGATCGACCTGCTCGGCCGGAATGTTGCGGATGTCGAAGATCCCCGCCTGCTTCGCTTCGATAAGAAAGGCGACCTTCTCCGCGACCTTCGCCGTGACCGTGCCGGTAACGAGGACTTCGAAGACGCCCTCTGCAAGACGCTCGGCCTTCACGTCGACCTCGACCTCAACCGACGGCATTTCCTGCTCGAGGAAGATCGCCGGCGAATTCGGCTGCTCGAGCGACAGGTCTTTCAGATAAACGCGCTGAATGTTGAAGAACGGCTGGTTGTTGTTCTGATCCGACATGGTGGCTCCGTTGTATGAGTGCTTGGCGCCAGGCCCGACGGTGCACGTCAGGCCCGCCGCCGGTATGGGGTCAGGCGGGCGGCGGCGCGCGCCCGGTCGAAGCGCTCAGGCTTCATTGCCCGTCGCGCGTTGGAACCGATCCCTGCTTCGCGCGGCTGCGGCTAGGCCGCTTCGAGCATTGGCGTGAGACCGCCCGCGCGGTCGAGCGCGGAAAGATCGTCGTAACCACCAACGTGTGTTTCGCCGATGAAGACCTGCGGCACCGTGCGGCGCCCGGTACGCTTCATCATTTCCTCGCGACGGGCGGGATCCCTGTCGATCAAAATCTTTTCGACGTGGAGGACACCGCGGGACTTAAGCAGACGCTCGGCCATCTGGCAGTACGGACAGACCTGCGTGCTGTACATGACGACGGAATTCACGACTTACAACTCCTTTACTTGACGACCGGCATGCCGGCCTGTTGCCAGGCGTTCAGGCCGCCTTGCAGAACATGGACTTCGGTGTAGCCGGCCTCGCGCGCAATGCGCGAGGCCTTGTTCGAGTGCAGACCGTTCTGGCAAACGAGCAACACAGGATTAGACTTATTCTTCGCGATCTGGCCGATCTTTGCTTGCAGCTCCGCGAAGTCGAGATGGCGCGCCGACGGCAGGTGGCCGTTGGCGTACTCTACCGCGGGGCGCAGATCGACGACGACGGCGTTGCGCCGGTTGATCAATTGCGTCGCTTCGGCCGCAGACAGGCCGCCACGCCCGCCGCCAGCAAAGGTAGGCCACAGCAGCATTGCGCCGGACGCGAGGAGCGCGACGAGCAGCACGAGGTTCGTGTAATCGGTGAAAAACGTCACGAAAGATCCGCCAAGAAAGGAGAGAGCCAACAAGGGCAATCCGACCATTATAAAATATCTGCTCGACGCGATGGCGGCGCACTCGAGCGAGCCTGCCGCCGCGGTTGCCGCAATGCCATTGGCAGCCGGCGTCACGCGCTTCCTTACTACCGACCGACACACCTCATGCATAAGCTCGTTCTCATCCGCCACGGCGAATCGACGTGGAACAAAGAAAACCGATTCACCGGCTGGGTCGACGTCGACCTCACGGAACAAGGCATTCATGAAGCGACGCAAGCCGGCCGCCTGCTCAAGGATGCCGGTTACGCGTTCGACATCGCCTATACGTCGGTGCTCAAGCGCGCGATCCGCACGCTATGGCTCGTACAGGATCAGATGGACCAGATGTACATCCCCGTCGTCCATTCGTGGCGGCTCAACGAGCGCCATTACGGCGCGCTCGCCGGCCTCAACAAGGCCGAGACGGCCGCCAAGTTCGGCGACGAGCAGGTGCTGGTCTGGCGCCGCAGCTACGACACGCCACCACCCGCGATCGAGCCCGGCGATCCCCGTGCGTCCTACAACGATCCGCGCTACGCCAAGGTGCCCCGTGAAGCCCTGCCGCTCACGGAATGTCTGAAGGACACGGTTTCCCGTGTGCTGCCGATCTGGAACGAATCGATCGCGCCGGCCATCAAGGCGGGCAAGCAGGTGTTGATCGCAGCGCACGGCAACTCGATACGCGCACTCGTGAAGTATCTCGACCAGATTTCGGACGCCGACATCGTCGGCCTGAACATTCCGAACGGCGTGCCGCTCGTCTACGAGCTCGATGAAAACCTGAAGCCGATCCGGCACTACTATCTGGGCGACGCAAAAGCCATTGCCCAGGCGCAGGCCGCCGTCGCCAGCCAGGGCAAGGCGGGCTGATCGGGGACGGGCGCGGGCCAACGGTGCGCCGTACTGCCGAAGTGGCAGTGGCGCCAGCGGCGGCATGCCCACCGCGGCGCGCGGCGATCTGCCGCCGCATGCTCTCGCCGGCCACCGGTTCGCGCCGCTTATGCAGCCATTGTGCAGCCGGTTGAAGCCGGTTGAAGCCGATTCTTGCATTTCATGCGAACCATCCCATCGCGTTCGCTGTCGAACGCTCATCGCGCGCGCAGCCCGCACCCCCAATTCAAGCAGTTATACTTGACCGTCCTTCGCATCGGCGCACTCGCCGTTTCCCGACCGCACCAGACTCTATGCGCACGAAACTCAAGAATATCGGCTTGATCGCCGCGGGCCTCGCCACCGGCGTATTCGCGACGCTGCAATTTTCCGCCGCCGCGCAGCAACAGGCCACCGCTTCGCCGTTGCCGCTCGATCAACTCCGTCTTTTCGCGGAGGTATTCGGCCAGATCAAGCATGACTACGTCGTGCCGGTCGACGACAAGAAGCTGCTCACCGAGGCGATCAAAGGCATGGTCTCCAGCCTCGATCCGCACTCCTCCTATCTCGACAAAACCGATTACCAGGAGCTGCAGGAGCAGACGAAGGGTCGCTTCGCCGGCCTCGGCATCGAGATCTCGCAGGAAGACGGCCTGATCAAGGTGATCTCGCCGATCGAGGATACGCCGGCGTTCCGCGCCGGCATCCGGCCGGGTGACCTCATTACCCGCATCAACGACAAGCCCGTGCGCGGCATGACGCTCGATCAGGCGGTCAAGCAGATGCGCGGCGACCCGGGAACGAAGGTCACGCTGACGATCTTCCGCAAAAGCGAGGACCGGACGTTCCCCGTCAGCGTCGCCCGTGCAATCATCCGCGTGCAGAGCGTGAAGGCCAAGGTGCTCGCGCCGGGCTATGCCTATGTGCGCATCACGAGCTTTCAAGAGCGCACCGTGCCCGATCTCGCAGCCAAGCTGGAGGACATCGCGCACGAGCAGCCGAACCTGAAGGGCCTTGTTGTCGATCTGCGCAACAACGGCGGCGGCTTGCTGCAAAGCGCGGTCGGCGTGGCCGGTGCGTTCCTGCCGCCCGATTCGGTCGTCGTCTCGACGAACGGCCAAATTGCCGACTCGAAGCAGGTGTACCGCGACGCCTACACCAACTACCGGTTGCCGTCGTTCGATACGGATCCTCTCAGGAACCTGCCAGCCGTCTACAAGACCGTGCCGATGATCGTGCTGACGAACGCCTACTCGGCGTCCGCTTCGGAAATCGTCGCTGGCGCGTTGCAGGATCAACATCGCGCTTTGATCATGGGCAAGACGACGTTCGGCAAGGGCTCGGTGCAGACGGTTCGGCCAATGACCGCGGACACGGCGTTGCGCCTGACGACGGCCTATTACTACACGCCGAGCGGCCGTTCGATCCAGAACAAGGGCATTCGTCCCGACGTTCCGGTCGACCAATACGCCGACGGCGATCCCGATGACGCCTTTGTCACGCGCGAAGTCGACTACACCAACCACCTTGCCAACACGCAGGATCCGAACGAGAAGAAGGAACAGGAGCAGCGCGAGCAGGATCGCTTGCAACAGCTGCAGCTGCTCGAACAGGAAAACGACAAGAAGACGCCGGAGCAGCGTGCGAAAGACCGCGAGCGCAAGCCTATTGATTTCGGTTCGACCGACGACTTCATGCTGCAGCAGGCGGTGAGCAAGCTTGAAGGCAAACCGGTGCAGGAATCGAAGTCGATCGCGGAGCGCAATCTTGCGCAGCGCAAGGTCGAGCGGTCGGCCTCTGCGCCCGTCGCGGTTAGCAAGCCTGCGTCGTCGGCGCCGCTGCCGGCGGCTACCCCGAGCCAGTGATGCCAAAGCGGCGCGGCGCCGGAACAACGGCGCCGCGCGCCGACATGAATGACGATCAACTTCTTCGCTACTCCCGCCATATTCTTGTCGACGAACTTGGCATCGAAGCGCAGCAGCGGTTTCTCGATGCGCACGCGATTGTCGTCGGCGCGGGCGGGCTCGGCTCGCCTGCTGCCATTTATCTCGCGGCTGCGGGCGTTGGCAAACTAACGCTCGTCGACGCCGACACCGTCGATCTCACCAATCTTCAGCGGCAAATTCTGCACGTTACTGCATCGGTTGGCTGCAAGAAGGTCGAGTCGGGGCGGCAGGCCATTGCTCGACTGAATCCGGACGTAGTTGTCGAGGCTATTGACGAGCGTGCGAGTGATGAATGGCTTGACGCTGCCGTGCCGGGCGCGAGTGTCGTGCTGGACTGCACTGACAACTTTGCCACACGGCACGCGATCAACCGGGCGTGCGTTGCGCATGGCGTGCCGCTTGTCTCGGGCGCCGCGTTGCGTTTTGACGGCCAGATCAGCACCTTCGACTTTCGCGGTGCGGCTTCGCCGTGCTATGCCTGTGTTTTCCCGGAGGATCAGCCGTTCGAAGAAGTTGCCTGCTCGACGATGGGTGTGTTTGCGCCGACTGTTGGCATCATAGGGGCGATGCAGGCCGCCGAGGCTCTGCGTGTCATTGCCGGCGTGGGCGAGACGCTGACGGGCCGGCTGATGATGCTTGATTCGCTAAGGATGGAGTGGACGACGATGAAAATCGCGAGGCAGCCCGACTGCCCCGTGTGCTGTCGACGAGAGTTAGCGCTTTAGCGCTTACTCTCGTCCCATGCAAAGCCGTCGACGAGAGTTAGCGCATTAGCGCTTACTCTCGTCCCATGCACAGCCGTCGACGAGAGTTAGCGCAATAGCGCTTACTCCTGTCCCAGGCCTACCCCCAAACACTAAGCCTGCGCAACACGCCTGAGCGCGGCCTGCACCTCATTGGGCTCGAATGCGGCAAGCACGTCGGCAACGGGCTTCTCGATCCTCCTCAGATCGGCGCGCAAAATCTCCTGCTTCACGAGAAGCAACTGGCTCGGGTGCATCGAAAACTCGGTCAGGCCCATGCCGAGCAGCAGGCGCGTGAGTTGGGGATCGCCGGCCATCTCGCCGCACACGGAGACCGGCACGCCCACGCACGCCGCCTCGCGCAGCGTGAAGGCGATCAAATGCAGCACGGCCGGATGCAACGGGTCATAAAGATGCGCGACCGAGTTGTCGGCGCGATCGATTGCGAGCGTGTATTGAATCAGATCGTTCGTGCCGATCGACAGGAAATCGACGCGCTTCAGAAAAAGAGGCAGCGCAATCGCCGCCGCCGGAATCTCGATCATCGCACCGACCTGCACGCCCGGGTCGTAGGCCAACCCGGCATCATCGAGCTGGCGCTTCGCTTCGCGAATGAGATCGAGCGTCTGATCGATTTCCTGCGCATGCGCAAGCATCGGAATCAGGATCTTCACCTTGCCGAACGCCGACGCCCGCAGAATCGCGCGAAGTTGCGTGAGGAACATCTGCGGCTCCGACAGGCTCCAGCGAATCGCGCGCAGCCCGAGCGCCGGGTTCTGCGCCGTCTCATAACCATCGCCGCCCCCATGCATCTCGAGCGGCTTGTCAGCGCCGACGTCGATCGTGCGAATCGTCACCGGCAATCCGTCCATCAAATCGACCGCACGCCGGTAGGCGTCGAACTGCTCCTCCTCCTCGGGCAACCGGTCCTTGTGATTCATGAACAGAAACTCGGTGCGAAAGAGGCCGACGCCGACGGCGCCCGCCTCGACGGCCGCTCGCGCATCCTCGGGCAGCTCGATGTTGGCGTATAAAGCGATCTGGGCGCCGCAGAGCGTTTGCGTCGGAGAAAACTTGAGCCGCTGGAGCTTTTTCTGCTCGAGCGCCTTCTCGCTTTGCCGGTATGTGTACTCCTCGAGGACGATTGGAGCGGGATCGACGATCACGATGCCGTGGTCGCCATCGACAATGATGAGATCGTCCTGCCGGATCAGCGCACTCGCATGCTGCACGCCCACCGCCGCCGGAATGCCGAGGCTGCGCGCGACGATCGCCGTATGCGAGGTACGCCCGCCGAGATCGGTGACGAACCCCTGGAACGCCTGGTTCTTGAACTGGAGCATGTCCGCAGGCGAAATGTCGTGCGCCACGACGATCATTTCCTCGCTCGATTCGCCGTTTGCGCCGTCCACGAGCGCCTCGGCCAAGAGCGCGCCTGCGAGCGCCTTCAAGATGCGCTCGACCACCTGCTGGATATCGGCCTTGCGCTCGCGCAAGTAGGCGTCCTCAATGTCATCGAAGTGCCGTGCAAGCCGTTCGAGCTGCTCCGTCAGCGCCCACTCGACGTTGTAGCGGCGCGCGCGGATGAGATCGATAGTCTCCTGAACGAGCATCGCGTCGTTCAGGATCATCGTGTGGACGTGAATGAAGGCACCCACTTCGCTCGGTGCGTCGGCGGCGAGATCTTCGTTAATGCGCTCGAGCTCGTTTTGCACGCTCATCAGCGCCGCACGAAAGCGCCCGATCTCGCCCTCTATCTGCGACGAGTCGACCAGGTAATGGTCGACGTCGAGCGCGGCCGGCGCGATCAGGTAAGCGCGCCCGATCGCAATGCCGCGTGACACTGGGATTCCATGCAGCGAGAACGACACACGCACCTCCTCTCATTGTGTGCTGCGGCGGGGCAATACCGCTGCGACGGTCATATGACCCTAAACAATTATTATAGATTCCGTCGATTGCCTCTGCCGCGTGCGGCGCAACATCGTAAGGTAACGGCGGCACACACCGCGCGCCGCCCGCTCATCATCTCGCACATACCGCACATAAAAAAACCGCGGAAGATAAAGACCGCGGCTTTGTTCCCAAATGATACGGAGGCCGATGCGACTACGATCGGTCATTGCCCCTCGCCGAATTTATCGGCGATAAGCCTCAATAGCGCCTCCATAGCCTGCGCTTCATCCGGCCCCTCGGTCTCCAGCGTCACGGTGCTGCCAATTCCGGCCGCGAGCATCATCACCCCCATAATGCTCTTTGCGTTGATGCGGCGTCCATTGCGGCTCATCCAGATTTCCGACTGATAGTTTCCCGCCAGCTGTGTCAGTTTGGCCGACGCACGGGCATGCAGGCCCAGTTTATTGACGATGGTCGTTTCTTTTTGAAGCATCTGATATCCGCTGGTCAAAATAATGAAAGAAAAACGGATTGGCTCACGACCGACGCAGACCGTCGTCGGCCTGTACCGGACCAAGCGCAGTTTCGGCGGCCGGCATCGCGCCACCGGCGCCTGCTGCAGCAGCAATAGCGCTCACGCACGCGGGAGGGGTCGCCGCCTCGCCCGGCGTCGTTTGCGGTCCGATCGCCCGAATCCCGTTTGCCGCACCCGCCAGCGCCTTGTCGACCAGCTGGTCAAGCGGCACTGAGCGATAGCAGACGGCACGCACGAGCATCGGCAAGTTCACGCCCGCAAGCACCCGAACGCCTTGCAACCCGGCGAGCCGGCATGCGATGTTCGCCGGCGTGGCACCGTATACGTCGGTCAGTACTAGCGCGCCGTTTTCCTCGCGCAAACGTTCGATCTCGGTCTGAGCCAGCGCAATCATTTGGACCGGATCGCAATCGGGAAGCACGTCAATCACGCCGATGCGTGCCGGAACGCCGCCGTAGATATGTGCGACGCAATCCTTAAGCGCCGTGGCGAGCGGCGCGTGTGCAATGATCAAGATGCCTGCCATATCAGCCTTACCACAAGAACGGAGCAATACGCCTGCGCCGGGCGGCCGCTTTGCGCTGCTCTTCCTCGCCACCCGGCCCAAGCGTGGGGTTCTCTGCGGCCGGGCGCCGCGTGCGGAGCAGGCGCTCGCATGCCCTGTGCATTCAGCCAGCGGTAGCACAATCCGGTCGAAACGCGCCATCGGCCATGGCCGATTCGCCGCGCAAACCGTTAGCCCCGCTGCAAGACGGGCATTGTAACAGGGCCATTCTCCCGCGATTTCGCGCTTCGCGCCGCCTTGTCTCGGCCGTCGCAGGGTCGCCACCGTGGCCTGCTGTGCCTGCTGTGCCTGCTTGCTGTGCTTGCTGTGCTTGCTGTGCTTGCTGTGCTTGCTG
>JAXDQB010000605.1:0-7605 GCA_034668065.1 Paraburkholderia sp. | reverse complement strand
TTACGAGCGGTGTGCAGCTGCTGGCTTTACTCGCCTACTTCACCGTCGAAGGGAAACATCTGCTGCAAGGGTTCGAAGCGCTCACGCTACTCTCGATCGAAGTCGTAAATTAAGACCTTGTAAGTGCGTCGGGCCGATTGCTCGGTGCAATGGCAGAACTCGTGCTGCGCTTTACGCTCGGCATCGCAGCGCTCGTCGTGGTGGCGACCGTCGCGGCGGTGATGGCGCAGACCGGGCCCTTGCTCGCGTATGAGGCAATGAAACCCTCGCTCGAAAAACTCAACCCGCTTGCGAACCTGAAGCAAATGTTTTCGCTTCGCAATGCGTTCGAGCTGGCCAAATCGCTTTTGAAAGTTGGACTGCTGTCGTTAATCCTGTTTTATCTGATCCGTCAGTACGCTCCCTCCATCCAGTTCTTGCCGCTATGCTCAGTCGCGTGCGGCTTGCGCGTCAGCGTCGAGCTGCTGCATTGGATGTGGCTCGCCCTGGTTGGCTTTTATGTGGTTTTTGCGATTGCCGATTACGCGTTTCAGCGCTACAGCACGACCAAGCAACTGATGATGTCGATCGAAGACGTCAAGCAGGAATACAAAAACTCCGAGGGCAACCCCGAAATCAAGCATAAACGCAAAGAAGTGCACCGCGCCGTGCAAAGCGGCAGTCTCGCCGCCAATGTTGGCAAATCGAGCGTCGTCGTCCGCAATCCGACGCACATCGCCGTTTGCCTGCGCTATCGCCCTCCCGAAACACCGCTGCCGCAGGTCCTCGAGCTCGGCCGCGGCGCGCGCGCGCAACATATCGTCGAGCTCGCCGAAAGAGCGGGCGTGCCGGTGGTGGAAAACGTGCGCGTCGCCAGGGCGCTTGCCGCGCAGGCCGAAGTTGGGAGTTACATTCCGTCGCCCTTATTCGAGCCCGTGGCGCAGATCCTTCGCCTCGTCATGAAACTCCAGTATGAAAACGACCCCGCACCGTGACAGGCCATCGCTGCCCCGCCGCCATCGGGGCCTCTCGTTATGCGCATCGATCGTCGCAGCGGCGGCTTTCACCGATGCCGCGACCGCGATCGTCCACGCGCAAGACGCCCCCTTCAATGCGCCGCTCGTCTGGGACCTTGTTCGGGACCATGAGCCGGCAGCCTCCACGGCGCCGGGAGCGTGCGCAACACTTACACCCGCCGCCCCTCCCGCGGAAGTCGCCATTTGCACATCGCCCGCCTGCGGCGCCGATTAGGGGGCTTTGCACTCTACGTCCGGACTAACTGCAAAAGACGCTAAAATGGCGCATTCACGGCACCCGCCCCACCCCGCTAGGAGATTACGTATGTCAATGGCCGACCGCGACGGCAAGATCTGGATGGACGGCAAGCTGATCGAGTGGCGCGACGCCAAGATTCACGTCCTCACCCATACGCTGCACTACGGGATGGGCGTCTTCGAAGGCGTTCGCGCATACAAGACAGCCGACGGCAGCACAGCAATCTTTCGTCTGAAAGAGCACACGAAGCGCCTGTTCAATTCGGCAAAGATCTTCCAGATGGATGTACCGTTCGATCACGAAACGATCGCTGCCGCACAGTGCGAAGTGGTCCGCTCGAACGCGCTTGAATCGGCCTACCTGCGGCCGATCGTCTGGGTGGGCTCGGAGAAGCTCGGCGTTTCCGCACGCGGCAACACGATCCACGTCGCGATCGCCGCGTGGTCGTGGGGCGCGTACCTCGGCGAAGACGGCATCAACAAGGGCATCCGCGTGAAGACTTCGTCATTCACGCGGCATCACGTCAACGTCTCGATGGTACGGGCGAAGGCCTCGGGGTGGTACGTCAACTCGATCCTCGCGAACCAGGAAGCGACGGCCGACGGATACGACGAGGCGCTGTTGCTCGATGTCGACGGCTATGTCTCGGAAGGCTCCGGAGAGAACTTCTTCCTCGTGAACAACGGCAAGCTATACACGCCAGACCTCTCTTCGTGCCTCGACGGCATCACACGCGACACCGTCATCACGCTCGCGAAAGAAGCCGGCATCGAGGTGATCGAGAAGCGGATCACGCGCGACGAAGTCTATACGGCCGATGAAGCGTTCTTCACCGGCACCGCCGCCGAAGTGACACCGATTCGCGAACTCGACAACCGCGCGATAGGTAACGGCGCTCGCGGACCGATCACCGAAAAGCTGCAAACCGGG
Organism: Paraburkholderia sp.; assembly: GCA_034668065.1. Classification (GTDB taxonomy): domain Bacteria; phylum Pseudomonadota; class Gammaproteobacteria; order Burkholderiales; family Burkholderiaceae; genus Trinickia. The sequence goes on along the minus strand of JAXDQB010000605.1, from coordinate 5,421 downwards.
TTCTTCGACATCGTTTCCGGCAAGAACCCGAAGTACGCACACTGGCTCACGAAGATCTGATGCGCCAGGCGCGTCTATGACACCGGGGCGGCGGTCGGGCACTGTGCCGCCGCCCGCGGTGCAACTGCGCAGTACACCGCATATAACGAGAATCCGTCTTATGAGCGTAACCAAGGAAATGCCGCTGGTCGAACTGGCGGCAAAAGATCTGCCCGCTTATTGCCCGAACCCCTCGATGCCGCGCTGGAGCGCGCATCCGCGCATCTTCATCGACGTGACGCACGGCGAAGCCCGCTGCCCGTACTGCGGCACGCGCTACAAGCTGCGAGACGGGGAAGTCGTCAAACAACATTGACCTCTCGTTGAGGACGCGTCGAAGCCACGCCGAAGTCGTCGTGTTCCGCCCTTGGCTTCCGGGCTTCGCCGTCTCTCAACTTTCTCGCGGCCCGTACCCGGGCCGTAATTGACTTCGACCCCGGACACTCACACTGATGCGTCGCGTGTTGGTTATTGCACCGAACTGGATCGGTGACGCATTGATGGCGCAGCCGCTTTTCGCGCTCCTCAAGCAATTGCATCCGCGCATCGTGATCGACGCGCTCGCGCCCACTTGGGTGGCGCCCGTGCTCGAGCGCATGCCGGAAATCCATGATGTCTACCCGACAGACCTCGCCCACGGCAAGCTGCAGCTCGTGCGGCGCTGGCAGCTCGCCGCCGATTTGCGCGAAGTGGGCTACGACGCGGCCTATGTGCTGCCCAACTCACTGAAGTCGGCGCTGATCCCGTGGCTGGCGCGCATTCGCCTGCGCATCGGCTATACCGGCGAACACCGCTATGGGCTGCTCAACGTGAGTCACACGAATCCGGGCAAGGACACGCGCGCACCCATGGCCGCGCATTACGCCGCTCTCGCATATGCGCCGGGCGCCGATCTGCCAGAGCTTGCGGCGCGCCTGCCGTCGCCGCGGCTCGAAACTAATCTCAACGAAGCGGCGCGCGTGTCGACGCGTTTCAATCTCGATACGCGCGTGCCGCTCGTCGTATTTTGCCCAGGCGCCGAGTACGGCAGCGCCAAGCGCTGGCCCGCGGAGCATTTCGCGTCGCTCGGGCAAATGATCGGCCAATCGTTCCCTTATACGCAAATCGTCGCACTCGGCTCCGGCAAGGATGCGCCCATCGCGCAGGTGATCACGCAGCACGCGCAGCAAGTGCGCAACCTCTGCGGCCAGACTTCGCTGGGTGAAGCGTGCGCGTTGATCTCGCGCGCGAGCGCGGTTGTCAGCAACGACTCGGGGCTGATGCACGTCGCGGCTGCGCTGCGACGTCCGCTCGTGGCGGTTTTCGGCTCTAGCGATCCGCGCCACACCCCTCCGTTGTCGGAGTTCGCGAAGGTACAATGGCTCCATCTCGAATGCAGCCCCTGCTTCGCGCGCGAATGTCCGCTTGGCCATTTGCGGTGCCTGCGCGAACTGTCTGCCGAGCAGGTGTTCGATGATCTGCGCGGGATGCTGCTCGGCGAGCGCTGACGCACTGACGCCTCGCCGCGTTCCATGCGTTCATTTTGCGGGAGGGAGCGCCGCGCGGCGAGCATGAAAACCGGGTCTCAGCGCGTCGCAACGCTTTGCGCGACGTGCGCCGATCCGGCCAGCCAAATGACGCGCCTTCGCGCGAGAAGACCTCGACGAGCTATCAGATGCCACGTTTTGCCCGACTCTTCGAAGCTGCAGCCGACACGCTCAACGCGTTCTATCAGATGATTGCCGAAAACAACATTGATGGCCTGATGGCCTTGTGGATCGACGAGGATTTCGCGAGTTTCATCAACTCGAGCGGCGCCCACTGGCACGGGATCGACAGCATCCGCGCGGGGCTCGTGCAACTGGCTGCTGAAGACGCGCTGCCGGCTGCGGTGGAGCCGCTTGACGTGCGGGTCTACGACAGCCTCGGCACGGTCGTCTATGCTGTCGCGGAAGCGCATCGGCTGCGGGCCCCGCTTGCGCCGCCGAGCATGATTTATACGACGTACGTGATGGTTCACGAACGCGGCGAGTGGCGCATCGCGCACATTCACGCGAGCCCTATGCCGGACAAGACGGCGAACGAGTTTGCAGCGAAGATGCGGCATGGGCAGGGAGCATTGCACTGAGCAGGAGAGTGGCGCGGCACTCTCGCGTTTTAGGTTGGGGATGGTCATGCGCACGGCAGACGACAAGGCAGCTTTTATCCCGGCGGCAAGCCGGATGGCCGCCAATACACTGGTCGACCTGTTCTACGCTCCGCCGCGATGGCTCCCTACGAGCCACGCCCAGACGATCATACCGGCGCTCTTCGCGCGCCGCCCCTTGGTCGACTATCGCCGCGAGCGATGGACCACGCCCGATGACGATTTCATCGATCTCGATTGGCTCGCCTATCCGGCGAGCAGCGCCGCCACGCCGCCGCCCGATGCGCCGCTTCTCGTGCTGTTTCACGGCCTCGAAGGCAATTCCGATTCGCACTACGCCCGCGTGCTGATGGCTACGGCGCGAGCGTTCGGCTGGCACGGCGTCGTGCCGCACTTTCGCAGCTGCAGCGGCCCGCTCAATCTCGCGCCACGCTTCTATCATCTTGCCGACAGCGACGAAGTCGACTGGGTTTTGCGCCGTCTGCACGCCGCACACCCAGGGCCGATCGTCGTGGCAGGCGTCTCGCTTGGCGGAAATGTGCTGCTGCGATGGCTTGGCGAGCGCGGCGCCGACGCCGCATTCATCGCCGCGGCGGCCGCCATTTCGACGCCGCTCGACGTGCACGCGGGCGGCCGGGCGCTTTCGCAGGGGTTCGCGCTTCTCTACACGATGAATTTCTTGAAGACGCTCAAGAAGAAGGCTCTGCAAAAGCTCGAGCAGTACCCTGGGCTTTTCGATCGCGACATCATGCTCGCAAGCCGCACGATGTACGACTACGACAACGTAGTCACAGCGCCGCTGCACGGCTTTCGCAACACCGACGATTATTGGACGCACGCCACGACACGGCCGCTGCTGAGGGAGATCGTTGTGCCGACGCTAGTCCTCAATGCGCGTAACGATCCGTTTCTGCCGAGCACGGCACTGCCGACCCGCACCGAAGTATCGGATGCCGTCGAGCTTGATCAGCCCGAAGCTGGTGGCCACGTCGGATTCATGACAGGCCCGTTTCCTGGGCGCATCGATTGGCTGCCGCGGCGCGTCTTCTCATTTTTCGAACCTTTCACAACGCATGGATGACATCGTCGAGGCGGCACTCGTTAAATGGCCGAACGTGCCGCACTGCACTGGCTGGCTCCTGCTTGATAGGCGTGGCCAATGGCGCATGCGCGACGAACGCGCCCAGGCGTGCGGCGAACTCGGCGCGGCAGTACGGCACCTCGCGCTCATCGGCTTCATCAACCGCAACTACGAATGCGACGAGCACGGCCAATGGTTCTTCCAAAACGGGCCGCAGCGCGTCTATGTGGAGCTTGCCTATACGCCGTGGGTCGTGCGGCTCGCGCTCACCGGGGCTGACGGCGAACTCACGCTGACGCTCGCGGATCAAACGGGCGGCGCGTTCGAGCCTGCTTCGGTGCTGATCGACGACGAAGGCTCGGTGCTGCTCGCCGATACGGCAACGCCCGCCCGCGTCGCGCTGCTGCATGATCACGACCTCGATCTTTTCAGCGACCTCGCCACGCTCGCCAGCGACGGTGCCACCGGCTGGTTCCATTGGCGCGCCGGATGCAGCTTGCCGATCGCAACGGTTGCGCGCGCCGAGGTGCCCGCCCGCTTCGGCTTCGTGGCCAGCCCAGCGGCGGCATGCGCCGGGGTTTGAGCATGCCCGGCGTACGAAGGCGTAAGCCGCGGGCCTGCGAGGACGCCCGGATGCACGGACACTGAGGGCGAGCGTGACGCAGGCTACGCGCGGAGAGATCCAAAAATCCTGGCCCAAAATTGAATTGAAATTCGGAATTGAAATTCACGAGCCGTCCCGCGTCGCACTTCCCGCGAGCGGATCGCTGCTAAGATACCCGCCCTCCGAAGGAGCCCCCACATGGCAGAACTGACACATTTCGACGCGGCCGGCCAAGCGCACATGGTCGACGTCGGCAGCAAGGACGAGACGAAGCGGATCGCGGTTGCGCGCGGCTCGATCCGCATGCTTGCCGAGACGCTCGCACTGATTCGAGGCGGCAACGCAAAAAAAGGCGATGTGCTCGGCATCGCACGCATCGCAGCAATTCAGGGCGCGAAACGAACTGCGGATCTGATCCCGCTTTGCCATCCGCTCGCGCTCACGCGCGTCGCAGTCGATTTCGCGCTCGACGACGCGCTACCCGGCGTGCATTGCACAGCGCAAGTGGAAACGCTCGGACGCACGGGCGTTGAGATGGAAGCTCTGACGGCCGTGCAAGTCGGCCTGCTCACGGTTTATGACATGTGCAAGGCGGTGGATCGCGGGATGACGATCACCGATGTGCAGGTGCAGGAAAAGCGTGGCGGGAAGTCGGGGGATTGGAAGGCGGAGGGGTAAGGTCTTGTTTTAGAAGCCTTTAGCTGACGCCACACCCGATTCTCGTCCGCACTGCCTGCATCGTCGCGGCGACGTAACTGACCCGCCGAGAGCGCGAAAAATCGATCTTGCTCCAATCCTGCTCCACCGGAGGCAGGAATGGCTTCTATCAGTCGCAGAAATGACAAATGGCAGGTACGCGTTCGCCGCAAAGGCTTCCCGGTCGAAGTAAAGACCTTTAACACTCGGGCTGATGCCGAACAGTGGGCGCGATCCGTCGAGATAGAGATGGATCGGGGAAGCTTCGTCAGTCGCAGTACTGCCGAAGCAACAACGCTCAAAAAGGTTATTGAGCGATACATCATCGAAGTCTGTCCGTCGCAGCGTGGCTGTTCCGACGGCGATACGACTGAGAGCGACTTGCCGCGCCAAGCTTGCGAAGCTGACGATGGCTGCATTGACACCGATGGCCGTCGCAGCCTTCCGTGACGAACGGCTGACGAAGGTAAAGCCAGTCACGGTGATTCTGGAACTGGCCTACCTGTCGGCCATCATCAATCACGCCCGCAACGAATGGGGCATCAACATCACCAATCCTGTTGCATCAGTGCGGAAGCCATCTACACCGCATGGCAGAGATCGGGTGCTGTCGCCAGACGAGGAGGTGCGGCTGCTGGCAGCATTGGTTCCGACCGGACGGCGCAACACGTGGATTTTGCCCGCGACCATCCTCAGCTTGGAAACCGGCATGCGACGTGGCGAACTCTTGGAACTGCGCTGGTCGAACGTCAACCTCGAAGCCCAGACCGCGTATCTACCGATGACCAAGAACGGGTCAGCACGAACGGTCCCGTTGTCTAAGAAGGCTGTCGGTGTTTTGACCGACCTCCCCCATTCCATCGATGGCAGGGTCAT
>JAXDQB010000604.1:0-4681 GCA_034668065.1 Paraburkholderia sp. | reverse complement strand
TACCGACGACTTCGACTTCCACGCGGCGGTTCGGCGCCAGGCATGCGACGAGCACCTTGTGGTTCTTCTGGTTACAGCCGGTCTTGACCGGGTTGGCCTTGCCCTTGCCTTCCGTGTAAATCTTGTTGGCGGGTACGCCCTTGCTGACGAGGTACGCCTTCACAGCTTGCGCGCGACGCAGCGACAGGCGGTTATTGTACGAGTCCGAACCGATCTTGTCGGTGTAGCCCGTGGCGACGACCACTTCGAGGTCCATGCTCTGGAGATTCGCGGACAGATCGTCAAGCTTCGCCTTGCCTTCCGGCTTCAGCACAGCCTTGTCGAAGTCGAACAGCGTATCAGCCGAGAAGGTGACCTTTTGGCTCGAGATAACCGGAGCCGGAGCGGGCGGCGGGGCCGGCGGCGTCGGAGCTTGCGCGACGAGGGCGCCGTCGCACTTGGCGTTCGCCGTTGCCGGCGTCCAGAAAGCATCGCGCCAGCAAAGCTCGTTCGTGCCGTTCATCCACACGTATTCGCCGGTGCCGTTGGTCCAGTTGTCATTCGTGGCTTGTCGCGACGCCGGCACCGACTGTGCCGAGGCGGATGCAGCCATTACTGCGGTAGCTGCAATGAACGCGAGCTTTGAAAATTTATTCATATTTCTCCTCTCGAAATTGAGATTACCGCAGGTTTACTGCGAGTCTTGTTGACAAAACAAGTCATACATTGCTCGGAGTATATCATCGGTGAGTGCGCTGTAATCGCGCGGCCATGCGGACACTTCGAGCAGCGTCTAACAAGTGCGTTGGCATTTTGCCATATCGTTCCCTTCTTTCGAAAAAAAAGTCCAGCGACGTCCGGCCGCTCCTTTCAAATGTGGCGCCCCAGCAACAGGTAGGCCTGGCGGGCGTGAGCGGTCTGCCCAAGTCGCATGATGCGTGCCAGTACTGGGCAAATCCGTCGGTGTGGTGCCTCACCCCGGTGCGATAAATTGCGGCCCAAATTCACCCGCTGACGATTCGTGCGGGCGTCTCAGGCAGGTGATTCCCGAACCCGCCCCGACACGCTTGTGCACGCAGGGCTCCAAAGGCGAGTACGGCGCTGCGGCGGGCGGCCGTTCCCCACGTGTTAGAATCGCGTGATGCCTCGCGCTTGCGTAGGCCGTGCGGGATTGGACGCGGACGAACGGCGTGTACGGTGGTCCGGGTTCGCTTTCGCCTGAAAAAGATACGGATAATGGACCAATTCGCCAAAGAGACTCTGCCCATCTCCCTTGAGGAGGAAATGCGCCGCTCGTACATCGAGTACGCGATGAGCGTAATCGTGGGGCGGGCGCTTCCCGACGTCCGCGACGGTTTGAAGCCTGTGCACCGGCGCGTCCTGTACGCCATGCACGAACTCAACAACGATTGGAACCGTGCTTATAAGAAGTCGGCGCGTATCGTCGGCGACGTCATCGGTAAGTACCACCCGCACGGCGACCAGGCCGTCTACGACACGATCGTGCGCATGGCGCAGCACTTTTCGCTGCGCTACATGCTCGTCGACGGGCAGGGCAATTTCGGTTCGGTTGACGGCGACAACGCCGCCGCGATGCGCTACACCGAAATTCGCATGGCGAAAATCGGCCACGAGCTGCTCGCAGACATCGATAAGGAAACGGTCGATTTCGGCCCGAACTACGACGGCAGCGAAAACGAGCCGTTGATTCTCCCCGCGCGCATTCCGAACCTGCTGATCAACGGCTCGTCGGGCATTGCGGTCGGCATGGCCACGAACATTCCTCCGCACAACCTGCGTGAGGTCGTCGACGCCTGTCAGCATCTTTTAAAGAATCCGCAGGCTGGTATTGACGAGCTGATCGAGATCATTCCCGCGCCCGATTTCCCGACGGGCGGCATCATCTACGGGGTTGCCGGCGTGCGCGACGGCTATCGCACAGGTCGCGGGCGCGTCGTGATGCGCGCGCAAACGCACTTCGAAGAGATCGACCGCGGCCAGCGTATGGCGATCATCGTTGACGAACTGCCGTACCAGGTCAACAAGCGCTCGCTGCTCGAGCGCATCGCCGAGCTCGTCAACGAGAAGAAGCTCGAGGGCATCTCCGATATTCGCGACGAATCCGACAAGAGCGGCATGCGCGTCGTTATCGAGCTGAAGCGCGGCGAAGTGCCCGAGGTCGTCCTCAATAATCTGTACAAGGCCACGCAGCTGCAGGACACCTTCGGCATCAATCTTGTTGCGCTTGTCGACGGCCAGCCGAAGCTGCTCAATTTGAGAGAGATGCTCGATGCGTTCCTGTCCCATCGACGGGAAGTGCTGACGCGGCGCACTGTATATGAACTGCGCAAGGCGCGCGAACGCGGCCATGTGCTCGAGGGTCTTGCGGTGGCGCTGGCGAACATCGATGAGTTCATCGCCATCATCAAGGCCGCGCCGACACCGCCGATCGCCAAGCAGGAACTCATGGTGCGCCCCTGGGATTCGTCACTGGTGCGCGAAATGCTCGCGCGCGCCGAGTCGGAGAACGGGGCGGCGGGCGGGAGGGAGGCGTACCGGCCCGAGGGGCTCAATCCCGCGTTTGGTATGCAGGCCGATGGCCTCTACAAGCTTTCGGACACCCAGGCGCAGGAAATTCTGCAGATGCGCCTGCAACGCCTTACCGGCCTCGAGCAAGACAAAATCATCGGCGAGTATCGCGAGGTGATGGCGCAAATCGCTGATCTGCTCGACATTCTTGCCCGGCCCGAGCGCATCACCGCAATCATCGGCGACGAATTGAGCGCAGTGAAGGCCGAGTTCGGCGACGAGCGTCGCTCGAAGATCGAGCTGAATGCGACCGAACTCAACACCGAGGATCTCATCACGCCGCAGGACATGGTCGTCACGATGTCGCATTCGGGCTACGTGAAGTCGCAGCCGCTTTCCGAGTACCGGGCGCAAAAGCGCGGCGGGCGCGGCAAGCAGGCCACGCAGATGAAGGAAGACGACTGGATCGACACGCTCTTCATCGCGAACACGCACGATCACATCCTCTGCTTCTCGAACCGCGGTCGCGTCTACTGGGTGAAGGTGTACGAGGTGCCGCAAGGTTCGCGCAACTCGCGCGGGCGGCCCATCGTCAATATGTTCCCGCTGCAGGAAGGTGAGAAGATCAACGTCGTGTTGCCGGTCAAGGAATTCTCGGCCGACAAGTTCATCTTCATGGCGACCTCGCTCGGCACCGTTAAAAAGACACCGCTCGAAGCTTTCAGCAGACCGTTGCGTAAAGGTATTATTGCCGTCGGCCTCGACGAGGGCGACTTCCTGATAGGCGCGGCGATCACCGATGGCCAGCACGACGTCATGCTGTTCTCCGACGCCGGCAAGGCCGTGCGTTTCGATGAGAACGACGTGCGCCCAATGGGGCGCGAGGCCCGGGGCGTGCGGGGCATGCAGCTCGACGAGGGGCAGCAGGTGATCGCGATGCTCGTCGCCGGCAGCGAGATGCAGTCGGTGCTGACGGCAACCGAGAATGGCTTCGGCAAGCGCACGTTGATCACCGAGTACACGCGCCATGGCCGCGGCACGAAGGGCATGATCGCGATCCAGACGTCAGAGCGCAACGGCAAGGTTGTCGCTGCAACGCTCGTCGAAGCCGAAGACGAGATCATGTTGATCACGACGACAGGCGTGCTGATTCGCACGCGCGTCTCCGAGATCCGCGAGATGGGCCGCGCGACACAGGGTGTTACACTCATCAGCCTTGATGAGGGCACAAAACTCTCCGGTTTGCAGAAGATCGTGGAAGCGGATGCCGAGGGAGACGTCGACGGCGATGCCGGTGGCGCATCCGTGGGGGACGAAAACGGCGAGGGTGGCGAAGTCTGATCGACATCGAATGGACGCCTCGTTGCATTGCTTCGCGGACTGGCGAAATACGAATCGCCTGCGCCGCCGTAGCCGTGCAAGGTAATGTCGCGTAATACCGCACGATAACGCGCAAGCGGCGCGGGCCGCGCAGCAAGCGCAAAATCAACTCATTTTTTAACGGGAGTGACGATGCAACGACGATTCAAACAATGGATGCTGCTGGCCGCCTTCGTGCCGACCTTTGCGATGGCGCAAGCGCTCCAGAGTCAAACCCCGACGCAGGCCGCGCCGGCCATGGCAGGGGATGCGAACGATCCGGCCAAGCAAGCCGCGATCAAGGATTTGCTGGCCGCGATCGACGCGCAAAAGCTCGTGAGCGCCATCGGCAACAGCGCGCAGATGCAAGCAAAGCAGCTCGTTCCGGCGATCCTCTCGGACGCGCTCTCGGAGAACAAGGCGCTGACGGACAAGCAAAAGCAGGCCGCGGTGCCGTCGTTGCAGAAGGGCGCTGTGCCGAAGCTCGTCGACTCGGCCGGTCAGGTGTTCATGACCGACTCGTTCCGCCAGGATGCGATGCAAGCGCAATATGATGCGTATGCGAAGTACTACTCGGTACAGGAACTTAAGGATCTGACGACGTTCTACAAGAGCCCGACCGGCCGCAAGTTCATCGAAGTGCAGGACCAGGTTGGCCGTGATGTCGTGAACGGCCTGATGCAGAAGTACATGCCGCAATCGATCAAGGCCACGCGCGACCAGGCCGACAAGGAAGTCGCGGCCGTCAAACCGGGCAACAAGTAACTCGACCGATAGCGTTAGCCGCCGTGCGCGCCCGGGCGGGCGTGCTCGC
>JAXDQB010000603.1:0-4166 GCA_034668065.1 Paraburkholderia sp. | reverse complement strand
TGCAGCAGAGCTCGATCCCTCGGTCAAAAACACGCATAGCCATCGAGCGATTGCGCTGCGCGCTCTGCTAGCGCGGCTCATGGAGGCATGATGCCGAGTTCCACCCGCGACGGTGTCGTCCAGGCGTTTCTTGAGCCGGGAAAGATCAGCCTGAGCTCGCTTCCGCCGCTCGCGCTTTATGTGCATTTTCCCTGGTGTGTGCGTAAGTGCCCCTACTGCGATTTCAATTCGCACGAATGGAAAGGCGAGCGCTTTCCCGAAGACGATTACCTTGATGCACTGCGCGCCGACCTCGAGCAGGCATTGCCGCTTGTCTGGGGGCGCCACGTGCATACCGTGTTCATCGGCGGAGGTACGCCGAGTCTGCTTTCGGCTCGCGGGCTGGACCGGCTGCTCTCGGACGTACGTGCGCTGCTGCCGCTCGATGCCGACGCCGAGATTACGCTTGAGGCGAACCCGGGCACGTTCGAAGCCGACAAGTTCGCACAGTTTCGCGCAAGCGGCGTGAACCGGTTGTCGGTCGGCATACAGAGCTTCAACGACACGCATCTGAAGGCGCTCGGCCGCATTCACGGCAGCGCGGATGCGCGTAGCGCGGTCGAAATCGCGGCGCGGCACTTCGACAACTTCAATCTCGATCTGATGTACGCGTTGCCGCAGCAAACGCTCGATGAGTGCCGTGCCGACGTGGAGACTGCGCTATCGTTCGCGCCATCGCACTTGTCGCTCTATCACCTGACGCTCGAACCCAATACGGTGTTCGCGAAGTACCCGCCCGCGCTGCCCGACGAAGACGCCTCGGCCGATATGCAGGACTGGATCCACGAGCGCATGTTGCAGGCCGGTTATGAGCACTACGAAGTATCGGCCTATGCGAAGCCTGATCGTCGGTGCAAGCACAACCTCAACTATTGGAGATTCGGCGACTATCTCGGCATCGGTGCCGGCGCGCATTCGAAGCTATCCTTCGCACACCGAATTATTCGGCAGGCGCGCTACAAGCATCCGGCCACATTCATCGAACAGGCACGTTCGGGAACACCCGTGCATGAGGAGCATGAGATCGGCCTGCACGATCTGCCTTTCGAGTTCATGTTGAATGCGTTGCGATTGACCGAAGGATTTCCCGTGCATTGGTTCATCGATCGGACAGGGCTGCCGATAACGTCGATCGAGCCGGCATTGCGGGAGGCGGAGGAGCGCGGGCTGATTTTCCGCGACTACGAGCGCATCGCGCCGACGTCACTTGGCCAGAATTTTCTGAACGACTTGCAGGCGCTGTTCCTCAGCGCTCGCGACCATCGCGATTGACGCCCATTGACGCTCGCCTTCACGAAACAATTGGCGTTTCGGGTTACAATCCTGGGCTCGGAGGGCTGGCAGAGCGGTTGAATGCACCGGTCTTGAAAACCGGCAAGGCTTTACGGCCTTCGTGGGTTCGAATCCCACGCCCTCCGCCAGATTCCATCCGCATTGGCTTACGTTAGCGGGCGCCACGCCGCTGCCGCACCGCTTGAGCAGATTGCTCCAGCGCGTGGGACAAAGTCTCCTCTAACGCCCAAGGCGGCGCGTCAGCGGTTGCGCAGCGAGTCGATGTAGCGGCCGCGGCCCTCCCGCCTCATCCGAGCTTGCATCTCTTGTACCAGCAGCAGCTGCCGGTCGGTCAGCAAAGCGTTGATCTCGCGGTGCGTATCGTCGCTGATCGAATGGATGCGCTCCTGAATAAGTTCGTCCGATGCATTCGGTTCGCTGTCGATTAGCGCCTGGATCCTGTCGTGGTGCTGCTGCAGCAGCACTTGGACTTCGTCATGCTGCTGCGGCGACAACTGCAACGTCGTGGTGAGGCGATCGAGTTCGCTTTCGATCGAGTGCGTGCTATGGCTGCGTTGCAGCCGCTCTCGCAGTTCGCCCGCAGGTGTCGATGCCTGTTGAGCGAATATGCAATTCGCCGCGCCTGAGATCAGGACAACTGCCGCGCACGTGCGGATGACGCTCATAAAACAGTACCTCCGGTCAGAAAGCCCGCTCGCCACGGCGATCAAGCGAGTGCGCGACGGGCACCGATTTCTAAAATGCTCTATGTAGTTGGAACTTGGTGGAAAGTTACGGCGCCGTTCGTCAATCTACTGGCACGGCGTGCCATCGTCAATTCTGCTCACAATCGCCGCCACTCAGTTCCTCCAGAAGTAATGGTAATCATCGCTTTCCGTTCGTAACGCGCTGCGTACCGACGGCACGCACCCTACTGAAATACGTTTGAAAGATATTCCGTAATGTTGCGCTCGGCGTTCAAGTTAATCTGCGAACTTGTTCTGCGCTGGTACCGTTCCGAAACCCGGGAGCACATCAGCCCTTTTCCCTTGCCGCTCATAGCTCCCAGCCGATCTAGCCGTTTCGGATGCGCGCGGAAAAGTGCGTCGAAATTCCGGAGTTATTTCGGCATTTCATGGTGGCGGTATGCGGGAGCCATAGGCTCAGCGTGAACTGAGCTTGCCCCGAAAAAACGAACCCCTTGCTGAGCGGTTAAACTCAAGCAAGTAGAGGGAAGAAGATGAGCAAGACGAAGGGGGCGTGCTACACGCTCGAATTGAAGCTGGAAGCGGCGCGTTCACCGACGCGCTGCATTGCCGCCTAACCGATCACGATGTCCATGCGCCTCCGGTAGTCATGGTGAACGACATCGCGATACCCCCAGAAACTAGGGGGACAACCGCATGCGAGTCGCCGGTCGTCATTGACACGCTCCGCCGGGCCGGCTTTACTCACAAAAGGCGGCAACAATTAATACCGGCTACCATTGCGGTCTGCCGACGTTTGCGTGCCAATCATCGACCAGACGCATCTTGAGCGCCTTCACCACGGCGACGGTCCTCGAATTGGCGTCCAGCTTGCTCAGAATATTCGCTGAGTGGAAGTTGATGGTCGTCTTTGTTTTACGGACGATCATCGAAATCTCCAAGTTCGTCTTTCCCAACACCATCCATCTTAAAACTTCCTTTTCGCACGGCGTGAGCTTCGGTATTGCGGCGGTAGCTTTTTGTCTCGCATAACGCAGGCCAGTTTCATAAGCGATATCGCGTATCAATGCGAGTTCCGGCAGCCGGCGTGCAATATCACCATTCTCCGCGTCGAATCTTTTGCTGCTTGCAAAGCTCAACATACCTGCGTCACCGCTCGGGCCATAGATCGGTAGTGCTACGCCCCAGTGCGACCCGAATGCGCGCCCTTGCTCATACAGCGCGCGCTCCTCGTCCCGAATGGAAAAATCCTCCTCGCCCCACACCAAAGGGCTCAGCTTAGACCGACAATGTCGGACGATCGGATCAATCAGTTCATGCCGCTTCTGTTCGTAAATTTTCCGCCATACGCTTGATTGGTTGCTCTTACAGAACGATTCGCCGAATGAAAAACCACCACTGGTCGACAGTAAAAATGTCGTGTATTCGAAATTGTGTGCTCTCCCCATTTCCGCCAATACCATAAACCAATTATCCGCATCCGATGCATCCCACAGTGGGGATTCCATAAACTTGCGAAGCATGCCGCCTCCGGATGGTTTTGACAAAGACGCCCCCACGCTTCACGGAGAAGCGCGAGATTTTTATGTCCTGCCTTGTTGACACGAAGATACTGGATAAAGAAGGAATTTTCAATTTATTTTGCATAACCGTTATTTCTCGTATATGAGAAAGTCACATCAAAATCTTCAACAAATCATCGGCGCAACTCCTATACTGCACATATTGGGTTACGCAACGCGCGATGCATTTTGTGCAATCAGCAGCGCACACGTCTTTCGGTAATTTTGGCGCGCAGCTGCCCGCTCTACCAGCTTATGTATCGCGAATTTTTCCGAATCAATTGGCATAGGCATATCGCCAGATAGACATTTTTAGCGCCACTTGAGGAGACGCCAAATGCAGATAGCTCGATCACGCTCAATATTTGCGCCTGCCGTGGCGATATTCATATCTTGTTCCGTGCCCGCGCAAAGTTCCAACTCGATCGCCGCTTCCGCAGCGGCACCCAACTCAATCACCGCAGCCTGGGGCACGCCTCAGCGTGAAGCAGCCGAGCATGCGTTGCGCAACCTCGCCGATCACCTGACGGCAAATGAGAATCGGCAGGGCATCGATCGCGTCGTGGCGGTCGGCCATTATTCGGAA
>JAXDQB010000602.1:0-5698 GCA_034668065.1 Paraburkholderia sp. | reverse complement strand
CGCGCTGGGTCACGCGCTCCTTGGCGCAACCAGCCGCGTACTCGGCCACGTAGGCGCGCCGCTCGCCGCCCTCGCGGTACTCATTGCCAGTCTCCCCTGGTTTTTTGGCTTTCGCTTGCAGGAGACGCTGCGCGCTGCAGACCGCGCATTCGGGCTCGGCTTCGGCGCGTCACGCGCGCAAGGGGCCAGTGCGCGTCAGACGAGCAGTCCACGCCCTCAAGCCGCCGTACGAGATGACGATGCGCATGCGCGGCCGGCCGGCGCGGGCTCGACGCGCCCCGCAACCGTCAACACGATGGCGGGGAAGCCTATCGGCCGCAATACACGGCCGACAAGCTGGCAGCCGGCCACCTTCCCGCGCGACCCGCTCGGCCCGAAAACAACCGACGCCCCCACCGCGGACGCGAACGCCCAACCGCCTGCGACGCGGCGCCCTCCTGAGCCGTCCAAGCCCACAATGACACTGGCGGGGGCCGACGCTCGGCCTGCTCGGGCCGCCCCGATGCCTGCGCGCGCGCCGAAACAAACGGCCACGCCCGCGCCATCGCAAAAGCGCGCCACTCCGGCCTCGCAAACGGCCTCGCAAACGGCATCGCTGGCAGCGAAGCCGTCGCCGGCGCTGCAGTTCCAACCGCCTAAGCAGTCCCGGCCGAGTCCGCATCGCCAACCACTTGAACAGTCCAGGCCGAGTTCGCATCGCCAACCGCGTGATTGGTCTCAGCCGAGTTCGCAGCTCCAACCAATTGAGCAGTCTTGGCCGAGTTCGCAGTCCCCGCCGATCCCCGAGCGGCGCCCGGCCCGCGCTGTGCCAGCGCCGGATGCCGCTCACACTGCGACGCAACGCGCGGCGCGACCTGCTCCGCCCGCCGGCCCCACCGTTGCGCTGCCCACGAGCGTGGAGGCAACGCTGCGCGCAATCGAGGCGAACGCGGCGCAATGGACCGGGCTTGCCGGAGTCAGCCGTGCGCGGCGTAACGCCTCCGGCCCCCAACTTCGCTCGGCGGAAGACGCCATGGAAAATCCAGCGGCCGAGGCAACCCCTATGCACGCGCCGTCGGGCCTAACCGTGCCGCGAAGCGACGGCGCTCGCGCGGCGAATTCTTTCGATTTGGTCGACGCTCGGGAATGCGCGGATGAAGCGGATCAAGTGCCGGGCGCAGATGCACAGTGTGAACCGGGCATCTTGCATTCCGAGGTCGATGGCGGTGTGAAATCGCGAGCCGAGCCGGACGCCGAGCGGCCTCAGGAGCTCTTGCCCTGGTCGAGCACCGAAGCCCCCGCGGACGTGGTAGCCCGACGGCCCGTTAAATTTGAATTGCCCGAGTTTGAATTGCCCGAGGCTCGTCAATTTCGATTGCCTGCCCAGGCGCAGACGGCCGCACAGCCGCGATCGCCCGCCGGATCACGGGCGGTCTCGCAGCCCCAATCGGCAGAATCGCCGGCGGCCGCGCGGCCTGCGCAGCATGACGGATCGGAAGCGGACGCGGAAACGGAAACGGAAACGAAAGCACACCAGGTTGCTGCAATGGCGCCGGCCTTGGTCGAGCTGGCCGGCGAGCCGCGTGCGGGAGTCGAATCGACGCCTGCGCCAGGCGCATCGGCTTCGGGGATCGCCGAGCCGGCGCAGGCTGCCGGGCGAGCCGAGGCGAGCGTGTCCCTGTCTGCCGACACCGCCCCGCTGCCCGCGATCCGCGGCCATGCCACGACGGAGTTTGCCTTTCACGCGCCGTCGGCCGCGGCGGTCGAACTGCCGTCGCTCGATCTGCTCGAGCGCCCGTCGGCCGACGCCGAGCCGCTCCCGGCCGAGGGTCTCGCACAAACAGGCCAGCTCATCGAACAGCGTCTGCAGGAGTTCAAGGTGCCCGTGACCGTAGTCGGCGCGTCGGCGGGCCCTGTCGTCACACGCTTTGAGGTCGAGCCCGCGCTCGGCGTGCGCGGCAGCCAAATTGTCGGCCTGATGAAGGACCTCTCGCGGGGCCTCGGTCTCACCTCGATCCGAGTGGTTGAGACGATCCCCGGCAAAACCTGCATGGGACTCGAACTGCCGAACGCAAAGCGTCAGACGATCCGCCTTTCCGAAATCATCGCAGCCGACGCCTATCGCCACTCAGGCTCGAAGCTGACGATCGCCCTGGGTAAGGACATCACGGGACACCCCATCGTCACCGATCTCGCCAAGGCGCCGCATATGCTCGTTGCCGGCACGACGGGTTCGGGAAAATCGGTGGCCATCAACGCGATGATCCTCTCGCTGCTGTTCAAGGCGACGCCCGAGGAAGTGCGCCTCATCATGATCGACCCAAAGATGCTGGAGCTCTCGGTCTACGAGGGCATCCCGCATCTGCTCGCGCCCGTCGTCACCGACATGAAGCTCGCCGCCAACGCGCTGAACTGGTGTGTCGGCGAGATGGAGAAGCGCTACCGACTGATGTCGGCCGTTGGAGTGCGCAATCTCGCCGGCTTCAACCAAAAGGTGCGCGACGCGCAGGCCACCGAAAAGAAGCTCACGAACCCCTTTTCGCTGACGCCGGAGGCGCCTGAGCCGCTCTCGACGCTGCCGCTCATCGTCGTCGTCATCGACGAGCTGGCGGACCTGATGATGGTGGCCGGCAAGAAAATCGAAGAGCTCATCGCCCGGCTCGCACAAAAAGCACGCGCCGCCGGCATTCACTTGATCCTCGCAACACAGCGCCCCTCGGTCGATGTGATCACCGGCCTCATCAAGGCCAACATTCCGACGCGCGTCGCATTCCAGGTCTCGTCGAAAATCGATTCGCGCACGATTCTCGACCAGATGGGCGCCGAGTCGCTGCTGGGCCAAGGCGATATGCTGTTCCTGCCGCCCGGCACCGGCTATCCCCAGCGCGTGCACGGCGCGTTCGTCGCCGACGAGGAAGTGCATCGAATCGTCGAACACCTGAAACAGTTTGGCGAACCGCAATACGAGGAAGGCATTCTCGACGGGCCCGCCACCGAGGGGGCCGCCCAGGACCTCTTCGGCGAGTCGCCCGATGCGGAAGCCGACCCGTTGTATGACGAAGCCGTCGCGTTCGTCGTGCGCACGCGCCGCGCCTCGATCTCGGCGGTGCAGCGGCAGCTGCGCATCGGCTACAACCGCGCGGCGCGGCTTGTCGAGCAGATGGAAGCGGCAGGGCTCGTTTCGTCGATGAGCATTAACGGCAGCCGGGAGGTGCTCGCGCCGCCAGGGCCCGAGCAATGAGGGTGTAGCGACTAGCCGGTCGCGCTTAATGCGATGGCCACCCCGCGTCGCGCACCCTTCGCGCCGATGTGTACGGCTTAGCCGCATCGAACTGCCGTCGTTCGAGTAGCGGGCGCCGTTTGCATGGCATGCGTAAAACCTGCGCACCCATTGCAGAAAAGTAGCCGATCCGGCCGCACCGTGCGTCGCCGGCCTGGGCGGGCCGTGCTGCTAACGCGTATGGAAAAGGCGGATGCGCCGAGGCAGTGGCGGTTTCGCACGGTGTCCGGGCACGAAGGTTGCGTGCGGAACTATTGCGTATCACGGATCGCACGAATGCCGATGCGCAACCGCACAACATCGACAGGTTGCACGGGATCCTCGCATCACCCGCTTTCAGCTCCTGCCGCCCCGCCCCCGTGAGGCGGTAGCTTCGAGCCTGCGCGCTTGCTCTGACGCGCAGGCTCTCTTTGTTTTCTGGCCCGCTTCGAAGCCCGACAGAGGAATCGTCATGAACATTTCCCTAAGCCTGGGCCCGCTTGCCGCGTTGATCGCCGGCATTCTAATCCTCGCTGTGCCGCGGCTCTTGAACTACATCGTAGCGCTCTACCTCATCCTCATTGGCATACTCGGGCTCGTAGGTCCTGTGTCGCAGCACCTGCGGCTCTGAATCCGCCGCCGCACCGCGTTCCGCCGCCTCTCAGCTGTTCAAGGCGCAGCTTGCCCTGCAGCGACAGCCCACCGACAGCATAATGACCACTCGATGTCGATCTTGCGGCGCTTGGTGCCAGCTTGGCCGCAACCTCCGAAGCCCGGCCTGACGATTGTAGCCAGCCACCTCCTATCATGACAATGGACGAAACGATTCGACTGTCGATAACATGCCTGCCTTCATCGAAGACTACGCACTCGTCGGCGACGGTCACACCGCCGCGCTGATTTCACGCTACGGCTCCGTCGATTGGCTCTGCTGGCCCCGTTTCGATTCGGGAGCCTGCTTTGCCGCACTGCTCGGCACGCACGAGCACGGTGCTTGGCGCCTCGCGCCGGCGGCAGACACGTCGCAGTTGACGGTCACGCGCCGTTATCGCGACGACACCATGATTCTCGAAACCGATTACGAGACGCCCGAAGGCGCCGTGACCGTCATCGACTTCATGCCGCCCGGCAACGGCCGGTCGGAACTCGTACGCATCGTCGTGGGGCGGCGCGGCTCAGTGCCAATGCGCATGGTGCTGACGCTGCGCTTCGATTACGGCTTCTCGGTGCCATGGGTCACGCGGCTTGCGCACGGCAACGGCATCAAGGCTGTCGTCGGCCCCGACACCGTCGTGCTGCGCACGAACGTCGACCTGCGCGGCGAGAACATGCACACGGAAGCCGACTTTGTCATTGCCGAAGGCGAACGCGTGCCGTTTGCGCTCGCCTACTCGCCGTCGCACCAGCGCCTGCCGCCCGCCAGCGAGCCCCTTTCGGCGCTCGCGCGCACCGAGACGCACTGGCGCGAGTGGTCAGGGCGCTGCAAGGTCACCGGCCGATATGCCGCGCCGATCCGCCGCTCGCTCATTACGCTCAAGGCGCTCGCGTACGCGCCGACGGGCGGCATCGTCGCCGCACCCACCACCTCGCTTCCCGAGCTGCTCGGCGGCACGCGCAACTGGGACTACCGGTATTGCTGGCTGCGCGACGCGACGATCACCCTTCTCGCGCTCATGCGCGGCGGCTATTACGACGAGGCATGCGCCTGGCGGGCCTGGCTCGGGCGCGTGCTCGCCGGCTCGCCCGAGCAGGTGCAGATCATGTACGGGCTGGCCGGCGAGCGCCGTCTGCCCGAAATGGAGTTGGACTGGTTGCCCGGGTATCAGGGCGCGAAGCCGGTACGCATCGGCAACAACGCCGTCGGCCAGTTCCAGCTCGATGTCTATGGCGAAGTGATGAATGCGCTGCATTTGGCGCGCGTAGGCGGGCTGGACGCGGACGAAGCGGTATGGGCGGTGCAAATCGTAATGCTCGAGCATCTGGAAAAAATCTGGCGCGAGCCGGATGAGGGCATCTGGGAAGTGCGCAGCGGGCGCCAACAATTCACGTTCTCAAAGGTGATGGCCTGGGTGGCGTTCGACCGCGCCGTGCGCTCGGCCGAGTCGTTCCGGCTGCCAGGACCGGTCGAACGTTGGCGCAAGCTGCGCGTGCAAATCCACGCCGACATCTGCCAGGAAGGCTGGAGCGAGAAGGTCGGTGCTTTTACCCAGTCATACGGCAGCGACCACCTCGACGCAAGCCTGCTGCTGATGCCGCTTCTCGGTTTTTTGCCGCCCGCCGATCCGCGCATCGCCTCGACGGTACGTGCGATAGAGCGCGAACTCATGCACGACGGCTACGTGCGGCGTTATCACACCGCCGAAGTTGACGACGGACTGCCGCCCGGCGAAGGCTCCTTTCTCGCCTGCAGCTTCTGGATGGTCGACAACCTTGCGTTGCAGGGGCGCATGGACGAGGCCC
>JAXDQB010000601.1:0-3948 GCA_034668065.1 Paraburkholderia sp. | reverse complement strand
TCGACGAGGCCTGCTCCATCCGCGATGACGCGTGCGCGCATTTGTTTTTCGATAGCGGCGAAGTACGGGTCCCAAATAGCCCATGCGTCGATACTGCCTTGCGTGAAAGCAGCGCGTGCGTCGGCCGGTGACAAATAGGCAGGGCGGATGTCGGCATATTGGAGCCCCGCATTTTCGAGTGCCCGCACAAGCAGATAATGGACGTTCGATCCCTTGTTCAACGCCACCTTCTTCCCGCGAAGATCGGCGACCGTTTTGATGGGCGAGTCATGCGGCACGACGATCGCCTCGGACGCCGGCGCGGGCGGTTCGTTGCCGATGTAGACGAACTCGACACCTGCGGCCTGCGCGAAGATAGGCGGCGTTTCGCCAGCAGTGCCGATGTCGAAGGCGCCCGCGTTCAGTCCTTCCAGCAATTGCGGACCGGCGGGAAATTCTAGCCAAGACACGCTGATGCCTTGGCTCGCCAGACGTTTTTCGAGTGTGCCGCGCGCCTTCAGCAACACGAATGCGCCGTACTTCTGGTAACCAATGCGTAAAGTCTTGACGGCAGAGCCTTGCGCGCGCGCGGCTTTCCCATATTGGGCGCCAAGCAATTCGGTGGCGAGCGCGGCGCCGCTCCAGGCCGCCACCTTCAACCAGCGGCGGCGCGCAGGTTCGCGCAGTTCGTTATTCTCCGACGACATGACCTCTCCACGGCGCTGACTCGCGCCTTCAACACGCAATATTCAGGTGTGCCAAGCAACTGCGATTCCGGTTGTCTGGGCAACGGGAAAACGTCAGTCTAGGAAAGGTTCGATCTCGTGAAAACGAACGTTTTCAGCTTTGCTCTTGCTGATTCGTCATATGGCGAATCCGTAACAAGCTTTTGAAGCGGCAAGGAATGAAATGCGCTCGACGCCTAACGGTCGTGTACTGAGTCGCCCGCGCTTTTCACGTGACTGACAAAGCGCTCGACCACAGGCATTGTCGGCTCTTTCCAGATCAGGCTGGTTTCGCTAGCGGGCGGATTGCCCTTGACGTGCTTATAGACGACACCGGCGCGATGCAACTGGGCGATGACCGCCGGAACCCATGCGACGCCCATGCCACCGGAAACCAGGCTGACGATGGTTTGCATCTGGATCGCTTCCTGTGCGATGACCGGCGTCACGTCGTTTGATCGATAGAAGGCAAGAATCGCATCGAACAGGGAAGGTGATATCTGGCGCGGAAAAATCACGAGCGGATCCAGCGCGAAATCGTCGAAGTGCAGCGCTCTCTTCCCCTCGGCGGCGGGGTGCCCGACTGGTAACGCCAAAACGAGCGGCTCAGCCGATAAGGAAACCGTTGCAAAGCCCGCGGGTGCGGCGCCCGGAGCATGAACCACGAAGCCTGCATCCAGATTGTCCGAATCGAAGGCTGCGATTTGCACGTCGAGCGTGGCCTCGCGCAACCGCAGCGAGACGTCGGGATTCGACTCCCGAAAACTGCGCAGCAAGCGCGGCAACGATCCGTATGTGACTGTCGAGACGAAACCCAATCGCAAATGTCCGGTAAATCCGTTGGCGGCCGCCTTGACCGTGCGCGGAAGCTCATCCGCATCGCGCAATAGCCGGCGCGCCAGCACAAGCAGCGCCTCGCCCGCAGGCGTCAGCGCAACCGATTTCTTGTTGCGATCGAATAGCCGCACCTCGAGTTCCGTTTCCAGCGACTGAACCGCCTGCGTAAGCGGGGGCTGCGTCATATGCAATCGCTTGGCTGCCCGCCCGAAGTGCAATTCTTCGGCAACAGCCACAAATTGGCGAAGGTGGCGCAAATCTGTCATTGATTGGATCCGTGAATTAAAGGCACTTATGAAACATATTGGACGGCGCGTTTTTTGGCTAAGGATACTCGTCGCGAGCTCGTTGCTGGCGAGCTCGACGATGCCGCCGCGGCTGCGCACGCAGCATATCGCGATGCCGGGGCGACGAACGCGGTCACCAGAACGCAGTCCGACATTCCCAGGAGTTTCTCGATGGCATCCCTTGCAAGGTTCAAACTGCCCCCGCTTCGTACCGGAGCGGCAATGATTATGTCATTGGCGGTATGGTTTAGCGCAGCCAGCGCCGCACATGGCGCGACCCTCGACGAGATCACGAAGCGCGGTTATATCGTGGTGGCCACCGAAGACGACTACCGGCCATTCGAATTTGTGGAAAACAACAAACCCACCGGCTTCGACAACGAAATGGTCGATGCGTTGGAAAAGTATGCACCGTTCAAGGTTCATCACGAGATCCTTCCGTTCACCGGCATTTTGTCAGGCGTCTCGACCGGCAAGTACGACATCGCGATCACGGGCGCCACGATGACGAAGGATCGAATGCAGTCTCTGGATTTCGCGAGCCCGATCGCCGATGCCACGGACTATTACGTCAAACGTGCGGGCGACAACTCGATCCAGTCGATCAAGGACCTGAGCGGCAAGACAGTCGGCGTGCAGGCAGGCAGCGCGCAGCTCGCGCATCTTTCGCAATTGCAGGCCTTGCTGGAGAAACAAGGCGGCAAGCTCGGCAAGGTGGTGCAGTACACGTCCTACCCCGACGCCTATCAGGACCTTGCGCTCGGCCGGACCGACTATGTCGTCAATACCATCATCAATCTGCGCACCCTCGTCAACCAGAAGCCGAAGATGTTCGCGCTCGGTCAGCCGGTCGCCGCGCCGTCGATGGCGGCATGGGCGGTACAAAAAGGCAACAAGGAACTGCAGCAATACATCAATGGGTTCATTGCGGCGGAAAAGGCCAATGGAACGGTCGCATCATTGCAGAAGAAATGGTTCGGTCAATCGTTCGACCTTCCGGTCACTTTCACTCCTGTGAACTAGCAGCGGCATGACCTGGGCCGACGTTGTCTCGATGCTCGACGGAGCGCTGATCACGCTCCTGCTTTCCCTTACTGGAATCGCGCTGGGCTTGCCGATCGGGTTGGCGATGGCGCTCATCTGTTGGCGACGCGTGCCGCTGGCAGGCGCGTTGGTCGCCGCATGCACCAGTTTCCTGCGCGCGTCCCCTCTCGTGACGCTGGTGTTGTTGATTTTCTACGGCTTGCCGAATGTCGGGATCGATTTGAGCCCAATAGCCGCCGGCGTTCTCGCACTTACGATGAATACGTCCGCATTCAATTGCGAAGTGTGGCGCGCCTCACTCGCGGAGTTGCCCAAAGAGCAGATCGAGGCGGCATTGTCGGTCGGCATGCGCAGTGGCTTGCGATTGCGCCGCATCGTCTTACCTCAGGTGATCCGGGCCAGCGTGCCCGGGCTCGTCAACGAGATGACGCAGCTCGTCAAAGCAACACCGGTGCTGGCCGTGGTGGGCGTCGTCGATATCACGCGTGCCGCGGTACGCATAGGCGCGGATACCTACGATCCGATGCCGCCGTTGCTGGTTGCCATTGCGATCTATGTACCGATGGTGTTCGTACTCGTGAGCGCCCAGCGCTGGATCGAGCGGCGACGGGCACGCAGTGAGGAGCAACTGTGATGCATGGCTTGCTGATCGTCTGGTCGGAGCGTGACCTGATGTTGTCCGGGCTGCTCAATACTGTCGCGCTATCGGTGCTGGGCGGGCTGTGCGCGCTCGCGCTGGGCGTGCCGATGGCAGCGGCCATGATGCCGGGTTCGTTTGCGAATCGCATCGTTCGCACAATGGTCGATCTCGCACGGTGCACGCCGTTTCTGCTCATCGCCTATGTCGTCTACTACGGGCTGCCTTCCGTTGGAATCCGCCTCGATAACTGGGTAGCCGGACTCGGTGCGCTGATGGTCTATCACGCCGCGTATGTCGCCGAGATCGTCCGCGGTGCATGGGTCGCGCAACCTCGGGACCCACTCGAGGCTGCGCGCGCATACGGCTACTTCGGCTTCCGCTTGTTCCGGCATATCGTCTTCCCGCCGCTCGCACTCGCCTCTGCGCCCGTGCTCGG
>JAXDQB010000600.1:0-4708 GCA_034668065.1 Paraburkholderia sp. | reverse complement strand
ACTGCAGTCCCATGCAAGGCTGTCGACTGCAGTTACCGCTTTAGCGGTTACTGCGGTCCCATGCAAAGCTGTCGACTGCAGTTTGCGCTTTAGCGGTTACTGCAGTCCCATGCAAAGCTGTCGACTGCAGTTTGCGCTTTAGCGGTTACTGCAGTCCCATGCAAAGCTGCAAGGCACGCGCCATGTGCGTGCCTCGCATAGCCGGTAAAGAAGAAAGTGGCGGGCGCATCGGCCCAATGCCGGCTTGCAGCAAGGCCGCTTCGGGCGGGTAGAGCTTTGTGTCATTCCAGTGCGGCGTACGCACGGCGCAGATGTGCGACGAGCGTCGCGCTGGAATGGCATAACACTCCTCTTCCCGCTGACGCGGCGGCTCACGGCGCCGTTGCCGCGCATGTCTCGTCATGCTGCGCGGTGGCGAATCGATAAATACGAAGACGAGCAAAGCAAGTGAGAAGGAGTGACCATGTCCATGTTCAATAAAGTCGTCAAAGAATTCAAATGGGGGCAGCACAACGTTCGCCTCGAGACGGGTGAGGTCGCCCGCCAGGCGACGGGCGCCGTTATCGTCGACGTCGATGATACCGTCGTGCTCGCGACCGTCGTTGGCGCAAAAACCGCCAAGCCGGGCCAGGACTTTTTCCCGTTGACCGTCGATTACCTCGAAAAGACCTACTCAGCGGGCAAGATCCCGGGCGGTTTTTTCCGTCGCGAAGGGCGTCCTTCCGAACTCGAGACGCTGACTTCGCGCCTAATCGACCGGCCGCTGCGTCCCCTTTTTCCGGAAGGCTTCTACAACGAAGTGCAGGTGGTCTTGCACGTCTTGTCGATTAATCCTGACGTGCCGGCCGACATCCCCGCGTTGATCGGCGCGTCCGCTGCGCTCGCCGTGTCGGGTCTGCCGTTCAACGGTCCGGTGGGCGCCGCGCGCGTCGCCGATATAGACAACCACTAACTGCTCAAACCGCCCCGCACGCAGATGAAGAACTCGCGCCACGATCTCGTCGTTGCAGGCACCCCGCGCGCTGTGCTGATGGTGGAGTCGGAAGCCGAGCAGCTGCCCGAGGACGTGATGTTGGGCGCGGTCGTCTTCGGTCACGAGCAGATGCAGACTGCGATCAACGCGATTCATGAGCTCGTGCGAGAGGGTGGCAAGCCCGAGTGGGACTGGAAGCCGGCGGCGAAGGACGAGGCGCTGATCGCGCGCGTGACTGAGATCGCGCAGGCGAACCTCGTTGCCGCCTATCAAATGCGCAACAAGCAAGAGCGCTCGACGAAGCTCAAGGAGATCTACGCCCAGACGGGCGTGACTCTCGACGAAGAGTCGCTTGCCGCAGGCAAGATGCCGGTGGACAAGACGACCGTCGGCAATATTCTTTTCGACCTCGAAGCAAAGATCGTCCGTAGCCAGATCCTGAACGGCGAGCCACGCATCGACGGCCGCGACACGCGTACAGTGCGTCCGATCGAGATTCGCACGGGCGTATTGCCGCGCACGCACGGCTCGGCGCTCTTTACGCGCGGCGAGACGCAGGCGCTCGTCGTCGCGACGCTCGGCACGAAAGGTGATGAGCAGATCATCGACGCACTCGAAGGCGAATACCGCGAGCGCTTCATGCTCCACTACAACATGCCGCCGTTCGCAACGGGCGAGACGGGCCGCGTCGGTTCACCGAAGCGCCGGGAGATCGGCCATGGTCGGCTCGCAAAGCGAGCGCTCGCGGCGTGCCTGCCGGGCGCCGACGAGTTCGGCTACTCGATCCGCGTTGTCTCGGAGATCACCGAGTCGAACGGTTCGTCGTCGATGGCGTCGGTTTGCGGCGGCTGCCTCGCTCTGATGGACGCGGGTGTGCCGATGAAGGCGCACGTGGCCGGCATCGCGATGGGTTTGATCCTCGAAGGCAACAAGTTCGCGGTCCTGACCGACATCCTCGGCGATGAGGATCACCTTGGCGACATGGACTTCAAGGTGGCCGGCACCGCCGAAGGCGTGACCGCGCTGCAAATGGACATCAAGATCCAGGGCATCACGAAGGAAATCATGCAGGTCGCGCTGGCACAGGCGAAGGAAGGCCGCCTGCATATCCTCGGAAAAATGACGGATGCCGTGTCTGGCGCGAGCACGCAGCTTTCCGAATTCGCCCCGCGTATGATCACGATCAAGATCAACCCCGAGAAGATTCGCGACGTGATCGGCAAGGGCGGCTCGGTGATCCGCGCGCTGACCGAGGAAACGAGCACGACGATCGACATTTCGGACGACGGCGTGGTTACGATAGCGAGCACGAGCAGCGAAGGCATGGCCGAAGCCAAGCGCCGCATTGAAGCGATCACGGTGGAAGTCGAGGTTGGCCAGGTGTACGAGGGCACGGTGCTGAAGTTGCTCGAGTTTGGCGCGATCGTGAACATCTTGCCGGGCAAGGACGGCCTGCTGCACATCTCCGAGATTGCCAACGAGCGCATCAAGGACATCAAGGACTACTTGAATGAAGGCCAGCAGGTGAAGGTGAAGGTCATCCAGACGGACGAGAAGGGTCGTGTGCGTCTGTCGGCCAAGGCGCTTTTGAACGACGCCGCTTCCGGCGCCGCTCAGCCCGAGCCCGCGCCGCAGCAGTAATGCGGTGACTCACAAAAAACGGCCGGCCGCGCTTTCAGCGAGTCGGCCGTTTTTTATCAGAATGTGCCGTTCGAGAAACCAGGGAGGTGACGGAGATGAAAGCAATCGAAATTACCGAGTTTGGCGGCCCCGACGTGCTTCTGCTGGGCGAGCGGCCGATGCCCGAGCCGAAGGCTGGCGAAGTGCTGATCAAGGTGGCCGCGTCGGGTGTCAACCGCCCCGACGTGTTCCAGCGCAAGGGCGCGTACGCGCCGCCGCCGGGTGTGACCGATCTGCCGGGCCTGGAGGTCGCTGGCGAGATTGTCGGCGGCACGCTCGACGAAAAGCACAATCCGTTTGGCCTCAAGATGGGCGACCGGGTCTGCGCCTTGCTCGCGGGCGGCGGTTATGCCGAGTACGCGGCGGTGCCGCTTGCGCAATGCCTGCCTGTTCCGGCCGGACTTTCGGACATTGAGGCAGCATCGCTGCCGGAAACCTTTTTCACCGTCTGGAGCAACGTGTTCGAGCGGGCGCGGCTAGGCGCGGGCGAGGGCGGTGCCAACGAAACGTTGCTCGTGCAGGGCGGCTCGAGCGGCATTGGCGTGGCGGCGATCCAAATTGCGCACGCGGCGGGTTTTCGCGTCTTTGCGACAGCGGGCACCGCTGAAAAGTGCAAGGCGTGTGAGGCGCTTGGCGCCGAGCGCGCGATCAACTACAAGTCCGAAGATTTCGTCGAAGTCGTGAAGTCGCTCACGAACGATCGCGGCGTGGACGTGATCCTCGACATGGTGGCGGGCGGCTACGTGCCGCGTGAGCTGTCGGCCCTCGCCGACGGCGGGCGGCTCGTGATCATCGCGTTGCTCGGCGGTGCGAAGGCGGAGGTCAACCTCGGCGAGATCCTGCGCCGGCGGCTGACAATCACGGGCTCGACGCTGCGCAGCCGCTCGGTCGAATTCAAGGCGAAGGTTGCGGCGCAGCTAAAGGAGCACATCTGGCCGCATGTCGAGGCGGGACGGATCAAGCCCGTCGTCTACCGCGTGTTGCCGGCGAGCCAGGCGAAGGATGCGCATGCGCTGATGGAAAGCGGCGAGCATATCGGCAAGATCGTTCTCGACTGGACGCAGGCTGCCTGAATCAGGTCTCAAGGGAATGGGGCTCGCATTCATTCCTTGTCGAGCTGGAACTTCCGGCCCCGTTTGACCCGATTGGCAACCGCGCAGTAAAATTGCGCGTTTTGCGTGCGCTTTCCGCCAAACGGATGCGCGTGCCGGTAATGGAACTTGGAACGGCAAGGCGAGACAATGTCGAAGCGGCGGGCGAAATGGGTGATCGGGAACTGGAAGATGCACGGGCGGCGCGCGGAGAATGCGTCGCTTTTGACCGCGCTCGTGCAAGGTGCCGAAGTGCTGAGCAACTCGGTAAGCAGCTCGCTCGGCAACGCCTCGGACGATCCGCTGAGTAGCGCCGTACGTCTCGGCGTATGCGTGCCGGCACCTTATCTCGCGCAGGTCGAGTCGTTCTTGCGCGGCACGCCGGTTGCGTGGGGCGTGCAGGACATCTCGGCCTACACACACGGCGCCTACACAGGTGAAGTGGCGGCGGAGATGGCTGTCGACTTCGGCGCGACGCTTGCCATCGTCGGGCACTCCGAGCGGCGTGCGTATCACGCGGAAAGCTCCGAGCTTGTGGCTGTGAAGGCCCAGCGCGCGTTGCAAGCCGGTCTGACGCCGATTGTCTGTGTCGGCGAAACGATGGAGCAGCGCGACAAGGGGGCGACGCAGGAGATTGTCGGTGCGCAGATCGATGCTGTGCTCAGCAAGCTCTCCGTCGAGGAATCGGCCCGTATCGTGGTGGCCTACGAGCCGGTGTGGGCGATTGGTACGGGTAGAAGTGCGACAGCCGAGCAGGCGCAGGAAGTTCACGCTTTGCTGCGCGGACGTCTCGTTGCAAAGGACGCCGCGCTAGTCGATGTGCCGCTGCTGTACGGCGGCAGCGTCAAGCCGGAGAATGCGCAGACACTCTTCCGGCAAGCCGATGTCGATGGCGGCCTGATCGGCGGCGCTTCGTTGAAGAGTCAGGATTTCCTCGCGATTTGCGCGGCCGCGCAGGCGGCGG
>JAXDQB010000599.1:0-4175 GCA_034668065.1 Paraburkholderia sp. | reverse complement strand
CTATAATCGAGCGTTTCAGTGGTTCTGAACCCCGGTTTTCAAGGATTAGAGTATGGTCATCATTCGCTTGGCACGCGGCGGCTCGAAGAAGCGCCCGTTCTACAACATCGTTGCAACGGATTCGCGCAGCCGTCGCGATGGTCGCTTCATCGAGCGCGTTGGGTTCTATAACCCGGTCGCCACGAAAGGCGAATCGCTGCGCATCGCTCAAGATCGTTTGACGTATTGGCAAGGTGTCGGCGCCCAATTGTCGCCTACCGTTGAGCGCCTCGTGAAGCAGGCGAGCAAGGCGCAGCCGGTTGCGTAAATGTATTAGCTGCTCGCGCAGCAGTCTGTTCGGACGCTCTCTGGCGTACAGTCAGGTGGTCGCAGGGAAATACAGATGCGGGAGGTGCGCCGATGTGCGCTCGTGACTCGAGCGACGATTCGGGCAGCCCTGCGCGTGTCAAGTCGGGTCCGCGTGCGCCCGCATCGTTTGGTGCGTTCGCCCGGAGGCCGGCCGTAGTGCGTGATGTCGGTGCTGAGGCCGAAGTTGGAATACGCGTCGTCGAATCTGCGGATGGCTGGCCCGACGATGCAGTCGAAGTCGGTGTAATCGTCGACGCCTATGGGCTCAAGGGCTGGGTGAAAGTTGCCGCGCATACGAGCGCCGGACACGGCGGCGATGCGTTGACGCATGCCAAGCGCTGGTGGCTGCTGAAGGACCGTGAGCGCAAGTCGGTGCAGATGGTGCAGGCGAAGGTACACAGCGACCATATCGTCGCGCATTTGGGTGATCTCGCCGATCGTGACGCTGCGCTCGCCTTACGCGGGTATCGCATCCATATCCGTCGGGCGGATTTCCCGAAGCTGGGTGACGACGAATTTTACTTTGTCGACCTTGTGGGGCTTGACGTCGTGAACGAAGCACAAGTGGCGCTCGGCCGGGTCGTTGAGGTGATCGACAACGGTGCACATGCTGTCCTGCGTGTCGAGTATCCGTCGCTCGGCAAGGATGGCCCGCCGGTGAAAGACGCGAAAGATGCAGGCGGCGACGGAAAGGGTGTGCGGTTCATCCCGTTCGTCGGCGCGTACGTGAAGACGGTCGATCAGGCGGCGAGACGCATTGTCGTCGACTGGGAAGCCGATTACTGAGCATGATCGAGATTACGGAGCGCGAGATGCAGTTCGATGTCGTCACGCTCTTTCCCGATATGTTCCGAGCCGTAACCGAGTGGGGCATCACGAGCCGGGCGGCGAAGCAGGGGCGTTTCGGTTTGCGTACCTGGAATCCACGCGATTTCACGACGGACAATTACCGTACTATCGACGATCGACCGTACGGGGGCGGGCCAGGCATGGTCATGCTGGCCAAGCCGCTCGAAGCGGCTATAGGCGCAGCCAAGGCAGCGCAGGGCGAGCAAGGGATTGCCGCGCCGCGCGTCGTGCTGATGTCGCCGCAAGGTGCGAGGCTGGACCATGAGCGCGTCATGCGGTTCGTGCGCGAGCCCGGTCTCGTGCTGCTGTGCGGGCGATATGAAGCGATCGATCAGCGGCTCATTGAGCGCTGTGTCGACGAAGAAGTGAGCCTCGGTGATTTCGTGCTCTCGGGTGGCGAATTGCCGGCGATGGCGCTGATGGATGCCGTGGTGCGACAACTGCCTGGGGTATTGAACGATGCTCAGTCGGCGGTGCAAGACAGTTTCGTCGACGGTTTGCTCGATTGTCCGCATTACACGCGCCCCGAAGAGTACGAAGGAATGCGTGTGCCCGACGTGCTGTTGGGCGGCCATCACGCGGAAATCCAGCAGTGGCGTCGCCGTGAGGCATTACGCAACACGGCTGCAAAGCGGCCCGATCTGATCGAGCGCGCTAGGCGCAGCAAGACGCTGAGCCGTGCCGAGGAGGCATGGCTCGCAAGTCTCGCCAAGGAGCCGCCGAAGGCTTGATCGAGCTTTCGGGTTCGTTGGGGGACGAGGCGGCGGCGTGCATTCGTGCACGGTGCCGGATTTGAACCCATCCTCTATCGGGGCCGTGTCCGGTGCCTTTGTTTGGGCGCAGGGCAGGCAAAACGCCGACAAGATGGCACTAGGAGTCAGTGATGAATCTGATTGAAAAAATCGAGCAGGAAGAGATCGAGCGCGTGCTCGCCGGCAAGACCATCCCCGAATTCGCCCCTGGCGATACGGTGATCGTGAACGTGAACGTTGTCGAAGGCACCC
Source organism: Paraburkholderia sp. (assembly GCA_034668065.1). Lineage (GTDB taxonomy): Bacteria > Pseudomonadota > Gammaproteobacteria > Burkholderiales > Burkholderiaceae > Trinickia. The sequence goes on along the minus strand of JAXDQB010000599.1, from coordinate 1,974 downwards.
GCAAGCGCGTTCAGGCCTACGAGGGCGTCGTGATCGCAAAGCGCAACCGTGGTCTGAACTCGTCGTTCATCGTTCGCAAGATCTCGTCGGGCGAAGGTGTCGAGCGTACGTTCCAGACATACTCGCCGCTGTTGGCGAGCATTGTCGTTAAGCGTCGTGGCGACGTGCGCCGTGCAAAGCTGTACTACCTGCGCGAGCGTTCGGGCAAATCGGCACGTATCAAGGAAAAGCTGGTATTCAAAGTGCGCGCTGCTTCCTGAAGGTAAGAGCTGTAAGAAAAAGCACCCGTACAGGGTGCTTTTTTGTTTGGCAGTTCACAATGTCGATATTCGTGCACTGTCTTCAGGAGTTCTGTTGATCCGCCCCGTTTTCGAACCTGACGTTCTGCCGGTCGAATCGACCGGAGCCGATCTGCCTGCGGTCGATGCGCAGCGGCTCACGCCGGAGGGCTTGCGCGGGCGTTTCATGCAGCGCCTTGCCTGGGCGCCGGAGCCGACCGACGTTCATTGGCGGGAAACCGGCGATCCGCGCGCGGCGGCGGTGTTAGTGCCGCTGGTGGTTCGTCATGAGGGGATCACGGTGCTGCTCACGCAACGTGCCGACCATCTCAGCGATCACGCGGGGCAGATCAGTTTTCCGGGCGGTCGGCGCGAGCCGGAGGATGAGAACGCGATCGCGACGGCGTTGCGCGAGGCGCGCGAAGAAGTCTCGCTGGCGCCCGAGCGCGTCGAAATTCTCGGCGCGCTGCCCGATTATCTAACGGGTACCGGTTTTCGCGTGACGCCAGTGGTGGGACTCGTGCATCCACCGTTTTCTTTGACGGCGGATACGCTCGAGGTGGCCGAAATCTTCGAAGTGCCGCTTGATTTCCTCATGTGCCCCGCCAATCACGAAGTGCGTCTGTTGCACTGGGAAGGCGGCGAGCGGCGCTTTTTCGCGATGCCTTACCCGCGTCCCGGCACTGGCGGACATTACTTCATCTGGGGCGCGACAGCAGGTATGCTGCGCAACTTCTACCGCTTTCTAGTCGCGTGAAGCGGCGCGCGCGAGCACGAGGTCCTGCATTCGTTGAGACGTCTAACGTTCGGCCACTTCCGCCGTGTGCTATCGTTACGCGACAATTGCAAAAAACCCAATTGGCACGGCACTTCGCATGACTTTTTTCTCCGTATTGCTGGCGCTCATCATCGAACAGATGCGTGCGCTTTCGCCGAACAACCCAGTGTTCGCACTGCTTCAATATCACGCGCAATGGGCCGCGCAGGGTTTCGATGCAGGAAAGAAGAAGCATGGAATCCTCGCTTGGCTGACCGTCGTGCTGCCGTGGACGCTCGCTGTCGCGCTCATCTACTACTTGCTTTATCGAATCAGTTTCGTGCTGGCGTTTTTTTGGAACGTCGTCATCGTTTATTTCACGCTCGGATTTCGGCAATTTAGCCATTACTTCACCGATATTCACTTGGCACTCAACAACGACGATGTGCCGCGTGCGCGAGAAATCCTGAACGAGTGGACCGGAATCGATACCATCGACATGCCAGTTGGGGAAATCGTCCGCCATACGTTGATTCACGCCGTCGTTGCTTCGCATCGGCATGTGTTCGGCGTCTTCTTCTGGTTCCTCGTGCCGATCGGGCCCGCCGGTGCCGTCCTCTACCGAATCTCCGAGTACCTCGCGCGTGCCTGGACGGCACCCGTCGGCGACCGGACCGTTGCATTCGCGACGTTCCCGCAGCGGATCTTCCTCGTCATGGATTGGCTGCCCGCTCGCCTGACCTCGCTGGGCTTTGCCATTGTCGGCAATTTCGAGGATGCGATTTACGCCTGGCGCAATCACTCGCGTCAGTGGCCCGACGTCAACGAGGGCGTTCTGCTGGCAGCGGGCAGCGGCGCCCTCGGCGCTCGGCTGGCCGGTCCCCTCGCGGAGCCGTCGAGCCTCGACGCACTCGGGGCGCCCGACGGCGCTCCGCTTCC
>JAXDQB010000598.1:0-2971 GCA_034668065.1 Paraburkholderia sp. | reverse complement strand
ATCGCGAAGAGGCGTTGGCCGACTTTGCCGCCTATCATGCGAAGGGCCCGACTTTCGAATCCAAGGAGATCGACGTGATATTGGAAATGGCTCACATAGAAGTGCAGGAAGGCAAGACATCCGAATTCGAAGCCGGTGTGAAGCAGGCCTTGCCGATATTCGCAAGAGCGAAAGGCTGCCACGGCGCCGAGTTGCATCGGATCGTCGAGCGGCCGAACCACTTTCTGCTGATTGTCCGCTGGGATACCGTGGAAGACCATATGGTGCACTTTCGCCAGTCCGACGATTTCCAGGAATGGCGGGCGCTTGTCGGCCCGTACTTTGTGAGTGCACCGTCGGTGCATCATACGGAAGTGGTCGTGCAATAACCAAAGGGCGAAGGAGCGTTCCGCCGCTCTGCTTCGCCCCCTTCCCGCCCCCTTCCCGCCCCCTTCGCCCATTCACCCTTGCGAGGCCCCACCCGGGAGAATCGCCGGGTTGAGCCCCGGAGCTTTCAGCTCACCGGGTGTTTTCGAACGCTTCGAGCACCTTACCGAAGAACCCGTCCGCGTGCTCGGGATTCAACCAGCGCACGATAGCGGTGAGCCGGCGTTCCGGCTCGATCCACATGAACGAGCTGCCCGCGCCGATCCCGAAGTAGCTGGACGCCGGCACGCTGGGAAATACGCGGCGCTCATGGTTCAGCCAGAGCAGATACCCGTAGTACGGCGCGAGTGCACATGGCGTGCGCATCCGTTTCAGCCATTCCGACGAGACAATGCGTCGCCCATCGACGAAGCCATCCTCGAGAAACACACGCGCAATCTTGCTTTGATCGTTCGCGCTGATCGACAGGCCCCCACCCCAGTGTGTGCCGCCCGGAACGGACTGCACACGCCGCCCGCCGAGCTCGATCCATGAGTTGTCATAGCCAACCCACTGCCAGTTCTCGCTCGCGCCCACCGGACGCGCGACTGCATCGCGAAAAACCTCCGGCAGCGGCCGGCCGAACAAATGCATCAATGCAAGCGAGAACTGGTTGATGCGGACGTCGTTGTATTCCCAGTAGGTACCCGGGGTCTGCAGCGCACGGCGCTCGCCCTTCTTGCCGTTCGGGGGCGTGGCGAAATTGACGGCGCGATAGTGGTCGGCCTGATCGGAAAAACCGAAACACTCGCCCTGCCATTCACTCGTTGCCTGCAGCAAATGCGCCCACGTGACTTGCGCGTTGTGCGCATCGTCGAAACCGATACCCCGCACGCGTTCGGCGACGGGTTCGTCGACGTCCGGCAACAGTCCCGAGTCGTACGCGATGCCCGCGAGGAGCGCGAGGTAAGTCTTCGCGATGCTGAAGGTGAGATCGGCGCGGTCGGGCTCGCCCCACTGCGCAATGCGCTCACCATCGAGCGTAATCACGCCGCTCGCAGGGCCGCGGTCGTGAACCGGCCCGAGCAGACGATTCCAAGGTGCCGGATCTTTTTGATGAACACCCCATACGCCATTGACGCTGCGATCCCAAGTGCTTTCATGTTCAATGGCAAAGCGGACGGCATTATCGAGGTTGATGACGGGCATAACGATTTTCTGCTAAGTAAAAGTGGACAAGCACGGATGAATTGACGACGGGCTTTAGCGCACATTCAATCGAACGCGCGCCCACCCCAAAGTGAACAAGCTGACCACCGCTGTCAGCATCAAGTAAATGCCGGGCGCAAGGTTGTTGTGCGTCAATGCGATCAGCGAGGCCACGGCAACAGGCGTGAACCCGCCGAATATTGTCGTGCCCAGGTTGTAGCCGAACGCCATGCCGGTGGCGCGCGTGCGGGTTGGGAAGATATAGGCCATCAATCCCGGAATCGGTGCGAAGTAAGTCGCCTTAAGCAGACCGATCCAGATCATCGGTGCAAGCAACGTCAACAGCGATGCATGTGCATTCATTACCAGGAAGGCGGGATAGATCGTGAGCAGGAAGAGCACGCTCGCGCCGAGCATGATGCGAAAGCGCCCGACCTTGTCAGACCAGTGGCCGACCAGCGGCGTCAACACCGTGATGACGGCGCCAGTCGCGAGCGTGCCGATGAACCCGTATGACTGTGGCAATCCGAGCTGCCGCGCGGCATAGGTCGGCATATAGAGAATCATGTAGTTCGCGCTCGTCGTCAGCGCGAGTGCGCCGATGGATACCAGCACGCGCTCCTTCTGCGTGGCGAGCACCTCGCGAATCGGCGACGCGGCGCCGCGTTCGCGTTCGAATTCGGGCGTCTCGACGACGTGGCGGCGCAGGTAGAGCCCGATCGGACCAATCACGAGTCCCAACAGAAACGGCACGCGCCAGCCCCAGCTGTCGATTTCCGCAGGTGTGAGCGTGCTCGTGACAATCGCTCCGACTGCCGACGCGAGCAGCACGGCGGCGCCCTGACTGGAAAACTGCCAGCTCGACATGAACCCGCTGCGTTGCGGCGCATGCTCGGTCAGAAATGCGGTTGAACTGCCGAATTCTCCGCCGGCCGAAAATCCCTGCAGCAAGCGGGCGGCGAAGACGGCGATCGGCGCGAGCACGCCGATCGCGGCAAAGGGCGGCATGACGGCGATGAGTGCGGTGCCCAGCGTCATCATCATGATCGACACCATCAGCGAGGCCTTGCGTCCGTGGCGATCTCCGTAGGAGCCCAACACCAATGCGCCAACAGGACGTGCGAGATACGACAGCGCAAAGGTGCCGAGCGTCAGCAGCAGCGAGACGGTGCGATCGTGAGTCGGGAAGAACTGCCGCGACAGCGGTCCTGCGAAATAGCCATAGACGAGCAGGTCGTACCACTCGAGCGCGTTGCCCACGGAGGTGGCGAGTATCAGGCGATACAGCGCCGCAGGCTGCCCGATCGCGGGTGCGCTGGCAGTTTCTGTCGCGGAATCGATGCTCATGGTGTTCCTTCACAATGTCAAATGATGCGCGACCGCCCGCCTCACGGACCGCCCGATGCAGCTTTATGCG
>JAXDQB010000597.1:0-3426 GCA_034668065.1 Paraburkholderia sp. | reverse complement strand
CTGCCGCGCGCAACGGTCAGCGCCACGTGGCAACGCCTTTCGGCAAGCACGGCCGCCAGCGCCTCCACGCGCGACGTATCGGCGTTTTGTGCCGCGACGGCCGTGCTCGCGGCCAGCGCCTCATCATGCATATTCGACAATCGCTTCTCCTTCGACAAAGGTGGCTCCGAGCGAGAGGTCGCGCTCGAATACGACGAAGTCGGCCCACGCGCCGAGCGCAAGACGCCCGCGATCCTCGATACCCAAATAGTCAGCGGCGTAGCGCGACAGGCGGTTCGATACGTCGGCAAGCGGCAGGCCGAGGGAGACGAGGTTGCGCAGCGCTTTGTCCATCGTGAGCGTGCTGCCGGCGAGCGTGCCGTCGGCGAGACGAACGCCGCCCAGGCATTTCGTCACCTGCTGGCTGCCGAGCCGGTACTCGCCATCGGGCATGCCGGTCGCCGATGTGCTGTCGGTAACGACATAAAGGCGGGGGATCGCGCGCAGCGCGGCGCGAATCGCGCCCGGGTGCACGTGCAGGAGGTCGGGAATGATCTCGGCAAACTCCGCATGCGCGAACGCGGCGCCCACGAGGCCCGGATTGCGGTGATGCATCGGCGACATCGCATTGAATAAATGCGTGAAACCGCAAGCGCCGTGCTTGAGCGCCGCGACCGCATCGTCATAGGTGGCAAGTGAATGACCGAGTTGCACGCGCACGCCGCGGGCCGCCATCTCAGAAATGATTTCCATGTGACCGGCAATTTCCGGCGCAAGCGTCACCACCCGGATCGGCGCGATCGAAAGGTACTTCAGTACTTCGTCGAGCGCGGCCGACACGGTCGCATCCGGCTGCGCACCGAGCTTGCCGGGATTGATGTAGGGCCCTTCCAGATGCACGCCGAGCACGCGGGCACCGCAGGGCGTGCGACGGCGAGCGACTTCGCCAAGGCCCGCGACAACCGCCATCAGCTCGTCGCGCGGTGCCGTCATCGTCGGGGCAAGCAAGCTCGTCGTGCCGTGGCGCGCGTGCGTCCGTGCGATTGTCTCGATGGCCGTGCCGCCCTCCATGACGTCGGCGCCGCCGCCGCCGTGCACGTGCAGATCGATAAAGCCGGGAAGAATGAAAGGGCTGTCGTTGGTCGACGGGTCCGCACGCACGCCGTCGATCGACGTGATGCGCCCGTTCTCGTATTCAAGTGCGCCGTGGATCCAGCCGGCGGCGGTCAGAATATTTCCGTAAAGCATGGGGGTATTCAATCTCGTGTGATGCGCAGTGCTTAGAACAGCAGTGGGCCGGCGGAGCGCCGAAGCCGCCGGCCCTCGAGCGGCAGGCGAAGCCCCGAGGCTTTGTCGCAAGCTGGGCTACAGATTGGAGCCCATTATATAACCAGCTTAGAACCAGTCAATCTCAAATCAAAAATAGGAAAATCCCCAGCTCAGGCCCACCACACAAGGGTTTCATCCGAAACAAACCGACTTTTTTCGGTATCTAAGTGGGCTCAGTGGTTACCCGTATTTTGAAACGCCAGGCGGCCAGATAAAAATGGGGAACGAAACTTATTGACGTGTCGCGCGGTGTATCGGCGGATATTATTCCGCTCGGGGCGTGTCTATCGAGGCGCCAATGGAAAACGCGCCGCGGCAAAACTGCCGCGGCGCGTTCAGATTCCGATGACCTTACTTCGGGACTTTGATCAGATGCTTCATGGCATCGCAGAAGTCAAAGCGGCGGCACGCACGTTAAACCGGACGCCGATTGAGGTCTTATGACGCCTGCAGCAACTTCAAATCATGCACCCAAGGCTGCGCACCCTGCCCATCGCGCGCAAATAGGCGCAGCTTGCCCGAAGGATCGAACACAAAGCTCGCCGCCGTGTGATCCATCGTGTAGCTGTCAGGCGTCTTACCCGGTACCTTCGCGTAATAGACGCGGAAATTTTTCGCCACCTTGGCCAGTTGCGCATCGCTCGGACGCAGTCCGATGAACGAGGGATTGAACGCGCCAACGTATTGCGAGAGTACCTCCGGCGTATCGCGTGCCGGATCGACGGTGACAAAGAGCATTTGCACGCGCGCCGCATCGGGACCGAGTTGCTGCATCGCTTGCGACAGTTCCGCCATCGTCGTCGGGCACACATCGGGGCAGTGGGTGTACCCGAAGAAGAGGATCACCGTTTTTCCCTTGAAATCCGCAAGCGTACGGATCTTGCCGCTCGTGTCGGGCAACGCGAAATTCGTGCCGAACTGCTTGTTGCCGGTGATGTCGAGATTCTGGAACGCGGGCTCGTTGTTGCCGCAGCCGGCGAGCGCCAACGCACTGCCGACGGCACACGCTATGAGCACCGTGCGGACTCGGCGCATGAGCGAAACTCCGAACGTGGCCCCCGTCATGCGCCGATCAGCCCGCGCGTATAGTGATCCACGAGCAATGCGGCGAAGAGCAACGAGAGATAGACGATCGAGTATCGGAATGTCCTGCGCGCCAGCGCGTCCGAGTACTCGCGAAAAATCTTCCACGCATAGGCAAGAAAAATCGCGCCGAGCAGCACGGCCGATGCGAGGTAGACGATGCCACTCATTCCGGAGATGAAAGGCATCAGCGAGACCGCAAGCAGAATGATCGAATAGAGCAGGATGTGCAGCCGCGTGAACTTTTCGCCGTGCGTATTCGGGAGCATCGGCAGGCCTGCGTTCTGATAGTCCTGACGACGGTAAAGCGCAAGCGACCAGAAGTGCGGGGGAGTCCAGACGAAGATGATGAGAACGAGAATCCATGCATCTCCAGGCACGTGCCCCGTGACGGCCGCCCAACCGAGGGCCGGCGGCATCGCGCCCGACGCGCCGCCGATCACGATGTTCTGCGGCGTGGCTGGCTTGAGCAGCAACGTATAAATGACGGCGTAGCCGACGAATGTCGCGAACGTGAGCCACATCGTCAGCGGATTCGTGAACATGTAGAGCGTCCACATGCCAAGGCCGCCCAGCACGGCCGAAAACGCCAGAATCTGCGCCGTCGTGATTTCGCCGCGCGCCGAAGGCCGCCATGCCGTACGGCGCATGGCCGCGTCGATCTTCTGCTCGACGAGGCAGTTGACCGCGAACGCGGCGCCCGCAAGGAGCCAGATGCCCACCGTGGCGCCGATAAGCACCGTCCATGGCACCATGCCCGGCGTCGATAGAAACATACCGATGACTGCGCAAAACACTGCGAGCTGTGTCACGCGAGGCTTCGTCAGCGCGATGTACTGCGAGAGTCGGGAACCCGGGCTGTGAGGAAGTGTTGTGGTATCCATGAGCATCACGCGGGAGCGGCTTTGCGCGCCGGAACGGCGGCTCGGCCGGGACTGCTGCAGGCGGCCTGAAAGTTTAGCACGACGAGCAAAAGCAGCAGGGCCGCGGCCCCGCCGTTATGCGCCACCGCGATAGGCAACGGCCATTGCAGCA
>JAXDQB010000596.1:0-3084 GCA_034668065.1 Paraburkholderia sp. | reverse complement strand
CGATCTGGTCTGCCACTATTCGCAACTCGGGCCGCTCCTCTGCGAGCCGCAGCATCGTACGTAAAAAGTTACGTCCGCGCATTCCGTACACCCAACTAGTCCGCAACACGACGTACGCACAGCCAGCGTCTTCGATGGCGCGCTCGCCAGCCAGTTTGCTCGCACCATACACATTCAGCGGGCCAACGGGGTCATCCTCGTTGTAAGGCGCGTTCTTCGTGCCATCGAAGACGTAGTCAGTCGAATAATGGATGAGCGTGGCGCCAATATGTCGCGCCTCGGCCGCGAGTACACCGGGGGCCGTCGCGTTCACACGCATCGCGGCGTCGGCATCCGACTCGGCCTGATCAACCGCAGTGTACGCAGCGGGGTTAATGATGATCGACGGTTGGATCTCACGCACGACAGTGGCAAGTCGTTTTCCGTCTGAAAGATCAAGCATGCTCCGATCCGGCGCAACAACGCGCGCCAGCCCCTGCAGGGCTCGAACCAACTCGAAGCCTACTTGCCCGGTGGCGCCGGTAACGAGAATGGTGGGTTCATTCATGCCGGTGCCCATCCCCCCGCCGCACCATCCACCGAATCGTTTCAGCAAAATCGATCGGCTCCACCCCTGGCGCCAGTTCACGCAGCTTCGCGGCCGAGCCCACGAGCACCTTCACCTCGTTCTCGCGCACGAATGCGCGATTGACGCGGATTTCAAGATCATGCCCCGACGCCTCGCGAACCATGTCCACCACCTCGTGCAGGGTATGCGGCTGCTCGCTGCACACATTAACGATCTCATCCGCAAAAGGCGATTCGAGCAGCGCGCGGTAAGCCTTCGCAACCATCCGCACGTCGGAGAAATCTCGAGCCACATCCAAGTTGCCGAGTTCAATATACGGCTTGAGTTGCGTAAAGTGCGAGACGATCTTCGGCACGAGAAACCGGCTTTCCTGCCCGCGCCCGGTGTAATTGAACGGCCGAGTGATGATGATCGGCAGGCGGTCGCACCAAGTCTTCGCGAGATGCTCCATCGCCAGTTTGCTCGCAGCATAGTGATTAACTGGCGCCGGCGGAACGCGTTCGTCAACTACGCCGGCCGCATTCCCGTAGACGTTCGCACTACTGGCGATCAATATCTTTTCCGGGTGACATCCCACATCCACGCAGGCCTGCAGCAGATTCAACGTGCCAAGCACGTTGACGTTATACATGTCGAGCGCATGGTCATGCGCCACGAAGCTGATCGCAGCCAGATGCGCGATATGCGTCGGCCGGACTTCGCCGATCACGCGCCTGCATTCGTGCAGCGAGGTGATGTCAAGTACGTGCTCGTGCTCGCCCAACGTGTCTGCCCGCGCCAAGGTGCCATGCACCTCAAACCCTGACTGCAACAATTCGTCGCGGACATACGCGCCGGTAAAACCCCGAATGCCGGTGACCAACACTCTCCTAGGCGCTTGCGGGGAAAAGGAATTCAATTCAGTAGTCATCTTCGATTTGTATCAAACATCGGCCCGCCGGCTTACGCGTCGAGCATCCAACATCACGCGAACACTTCGGCATCGGCAAGCAACTGCCCCGCGGCATCCTTCGCAGCCAACACCGGCTCGAAATCGATCGGCCACTCGATGGCGACTTGAGAATCGTTCCACCGAAGGCAGCGTTCGAATTCCGGATACCAATAGTCAGTCGTTTTATAAAGAAACTGCGCTGCCTCGGACAGCACAACAAATCCATGCGCAAACCCCGGCGGAATCCACAATTGCCGATGGTTCTCGCTCGAAAGTACAAAGCCCTCCCATTTGCCGAACGTAGGCGAGCTGCGGCGCAGATCGACGGCAACGTCGAACACCACTCCTTCGACAACGCGAACGAGCTTACCCTGCGCACGCTGAATCTGATAGTGAAGCCCCCGCAATACGCCCTTGCCTGACCGGGAGTGATTATCCTGCACGAACTCGACGCCTGGCTCGACCTGCTCGGCAAAGTCCCTCGCATTGAAGCTTTCAAAAAAGTACCCGCGCGCATCGCCGAATACCCTTGGCTCGATGAGCTTCACTCCGTCCAGCGCCGTTGATTTAACTTGAATGTTCATGCAACTTGACCGGAAAGAAGGCTAGTCAGATATGTCCCGTAGTGGCTCTTGTTGAGCGGCCGCGCAAGCTTGAGCAGTTGCTCAGCGTCGATCCAGTTGCGGCGGTAAGCGATCTCTTCAGGACAGGCAACCATCAACCCCTGACGCTTTTGCAGCGTTGCAATAAAGCTCGCGGCCTCGATCAGCGAATCGTGCGTGCCGGTATCGAGCCAGGCATACCCGCGCCCCATGATCTCGACGTCAAGCGCGCCGTCGGCGAGATAGCGTGAGTTGACATCGGTTATTTCGAGCTCGCCGCGTGCCGAGGGCATGATGTCCGCGGCGATGTCGCAGACCCGCTCGTCGTAGAAATACAAGCCCGTCACCGCGTAATTCGATCGGGGCTGCGCAGGCTTCTCCTCTATCGACACGGCACGAAACGATGCATCGAATTCGACAACGCCGTAACGCTCCGGATCGTTCACGTGGTAAGCGAAAACCGTCGCGCCCGATTGGCGTGCATCGGCTCGCTCGAGTTGGCTCACGAGATCATGGCCATAAAAAATGTTGTCGCCCAATATCAGGGCTGACGGAGAGCCGCCGATGAATTCCTTACCGAGGATAAATGCCTGCGCCAGGCCATCAGGTGACGGTTGCACCACATACTGAAAATTCATACCCCACTGGCTTCCGTCTCCCAGCATTGCCGAGAATCTAAGCGTGTCTTGCGGCGTCGAGATGATCAGGACGTCCCGAATACCTGAGACCATCAGCGTCGAAAGCGGATAGTAGATCATCGGCTTGTCGTACACAGGCAGCAGTTGCTTTGATACGGCATGCGTGATCGGGTAGAGCCGCGTGCCAGAGCCGCCGGCGAGAATGATGCCCTTGCGTGTCATGAGGTTTCCGTGCCTGCCGTATTGGCGGTTTTCGCCGTGTTCGCCGCGTTGGGCTGATGCCCTTTACGCCCGCCGCGCATAGTTGGTCTCGACCCAGTTTCGGTATTCGCCGGATAGCACTTC
>JAXDQB010000595.1:0-2921 GCA_034668065.1 Paraburkholderia sp. | reverse complement strand
TGCCCACCGCATGTTCGACGGTGCAAGGCGCTGCGGGCGCAACTCCGCCTGCGGTCATCGTGCGTTGCACGTAGCGCACATCTTTCAACATGCCCTTCGCGCCCGTCGAGCGCGTTTCCAGCAGGAGCTGCGGCAATCCGTTCGGCGTTTCACTCGGAATCTGCGCGAGTACATGGCCCTCGATCCGGCTGCCGTCGCGGGCTTCCCAGGTGGGGCCCGCCGAATGCTCGATCACCGCGATCCCGGCCGTGTCAAACAACGTGGCGCGCGGACTGCGGAACACCCAGCCGAGCGTGTGATTTGCATCGTATTCGCACGAGTAAATCTGGACGCCGGATGCGGTCGCGCTCAGGAGCGCTCGCGCATCGGGCGGGTCGATCGGCGCTGCGCCGGCCGATGTGCCGACTATCGCCGACAACCATACCGCGCTGATCGAATGACGCGTTCTGCGTGACAAGCGAGTCATGGCGATGCTCCTTTTTGACCCGATGGGATGAAAGCCCGCAACCGCCCCCGCGCCTCGTCAGACACGGTCGAGATTGGCCGAGGCGAACGCCCAGTTCAGGTGACGCGAAACCGTTGCGACCAGATAGTCCGGCCGGCGGTTCTGATAGTCCAGATAGTACGCGTGCTCCCATACATCGACGGTGAGCAGCGGCACGAGTCCGCGCGTAAACGGCGTTTCCGCGTTGCTCGTCTTGACGACCGCGAGTTCTCCGCGATCGAGCACGAGCCATCCCCAGCCACTGCCGAACTGCGATGCCGAAGTCGCGACAAGCGTCTTACCGAGCGCATCGACGGAACCGAACTTGCGGGCGATCGCCGCCTGAAGCTTCGCGCTCGGCGCGCTCGGCACCGGGCTCAGCGAGTTCCAGTAGAAGTTGTGGTTCCACGCTTGCGCGGCGTTGTTGAAGACGTCGGCGAGCGCGGGCTGGTCATGCGACTGCATGATGACCTGCTCGAGCGATGCCTGTTCGAGCGGCGTGCCGGCAAGGAGCTTGTGCAGGTTGTCGAAATAGGCGCGGTGGTGCTTGCCGTGATGAATGCCGATGGTGCGCGCGGAAATGGCCGGTTCGAGCGCATCGTCGGCCCATGGCAGGGGCGGCAACGTTTGCGGTGACGAGCCGAGAAATGCCGGGACCACGCTCGTCATCATGCTTGCTGCGGGCTCGGCGTCGACAGCAGCCGCGCCGTACGCAAACTTCGAAAGCAGCACGCTGAATGAGGCCATGGACCCGGCCGCCATCAGACGCCGCCGGGAAATGAAGTTGTTGAGCATGTCCGAACCTGTTCTTGTGTGGGCGACCGGTTCACCGGGCTGCTGGTACAACACGTCGTCATTGCGATCTATTCCATGCCGCTTTGAAATCGCCCCGCGCGGTTGGCGGCGGAATAACAGGCGTTGCCCGGATGTTCTTTGCACGTGAAGAAACCGCCAGCCGGAGATGCGATGAAAGCGAAAATGACCATTGAAAAATTGTCGATTCCCTACGAAAAAATTACGCCGGTCGGAGGCCGCCTTTCGAGTGAGCCTGCCGGTCATCATTTCGACCTGAGCTTTCGCATCAATGTGAAGCCACCCACGTTTGGCACGTTCTCGGGCACGGACATCGACAGTCCGGTGCTGCAATGGAAAGAGCGCATCGAGTGGTTCCGCTACGATGATCCGACGCAGCAATGGGTGTTTGTCGACCAGGTCGAAAAGGACATGTACGCGTTCAAGCCGACCTCGAACACGTTCAAGGCCTGGCATTCGTACCGGTATCTCATGGCGACGGACGACACCAACCGTCCGCCCGCCGCGCTCAAGGCGATGAAAAGCGATGAAGATGCGAGGAAGTGGATTATGAAGAACGGCTTCTCGTGGAACCTGGCGATTCGCGACGTGCCGTCGATGGGAATCGCCGGCGGCTCAGGCGGCGGCGGAGGTGACAGTCTCGTGACTGGGGACACGCGGCGTCGCGTCATCTATTTCGATCTGGGATTCTCGGGCCACGCGGAGCGCGTGAGGCTCGTGCAAATACTGGAGACGTTCAGGGGACAACTCACCATCTGCCACCTGATTCGAGGCGAAATACAGAAAGCGACGGTCGACCATCCGCAGAATCTCGACCGGTGGCGCTTCCTGTTGGCGACGGGCGCTCGCTGAGCCGCATCCTTGGGCTATTTACGGGACGGTGATCGCCGTTTCCTACCCCTATCGCGCATTCACCAACGGTCCTTCGGAACAGGTTCGCCCACGTCCGTTGATGAGAGGCGAGCCGCCTTCCGAAACTCGCGTCAACCCTGCAAAAGCGATCTCGCGCAAGCAGGGCCGAGCGAAGCAAACCCGACCGCTACATAGCCAAAATCTCCCTCACCGCACCATCGATGAACTTGACGTCGACAGCATTGGCCGCAGGCCCGCCCGCGAAATGCCCCCAGACCGACTCGATCGGCCGCAAAAGTGCATTCGGCATCTTCGAAACTTCATACTCACTATCTTCCGGCGGGAAGTACAGATCCGTGCGGCCGGGCATCACAATAGCCTTAGCAGTGATACTGCCCAACGCCCGATCGAAATCGCCCTTATAAAGCGGGTTCGCGGAAATGTCGCCGTACTGCCAGCTCCACATCATCGACAAGATATTGTTCGCGTCCTTCTTCAGGAAGTCACCCTCCCAGAACTGGGTAATAAAGTCCTCGAGAGAGCCATATCCCATCGCTTCCATGTCGAGCCGTTGACGCAGAAACGCCTGCGAAAATCCCCAGCCGGCAAACACACGGGCCGCAGCGCGCATACCACGGGTCGGCGGTGCATCGTAGAAGCCGCCCTTGAACTCGGGGTCCAGCAGCAATGGCGCCTTAAGTCCCTCGATAAACACAAAGTTGTGCCGCGAGCATCGCGCCGCCCCGCAAAGCGGCAGAATGCGTTCGACCAT
>JAXDQB010000594.1:0-7654 GCA_034668065.1 Paraburkholderia sp. | reverse complement strand
GTCGTAGGCCGCATGCTCGGGCTTTCGCGCGACGAGTTGGTCAATGCCGTCTCCCTTGCATTCGTCGACGGCCATTCTCTGCGTACCTATCGTCACGCGCCGAACACCGGCTCGCGCAAATCATGGGCCGCGGGCGATGCGACTTCGCGCGCCGTGCGGCTCGCACTCATCGCCAAGACGGGCGAGATGGGTTATCCGTCGGTGCTGACGGCGAAATCGTGGGGTTTTTACGACGTGCTATTCAAGGGGAATGCCTTTCGCTTTCAACGCCCCTACGGCACATACGTAATGGAAAACGTGCTGTTCAAGATTTCGTTTCCGGCCGAATTTCACGCACAAACGGCTGCCGAAGCGGCAATGACGCTGCATGCCCTTTTGGAAGCGAAGGGCAAGACAACCGAGAACATTGCGAAGATCACAATCCGCACACATGAAGCGGCGATTCGCATCATCGACAAAAAAGGACCGCTGAACAATCCGGCCGACCGCGATCACTGCATTCAGTACATGATCGCTGTACCGCTGGTGTTCGGGCGGCTGACCGCGGCCGATTATGAAGACGCTGTGGCGGCCGATCCGCGCATCGATGCGCTGCGGGCCAAGATGGAATGCGTGGAGGATCCGCAGTTCACGAAGGATTATCACGATCCCGACAAGCGCTCGATCGCGAATGCCTTGACGATCGAATTGGACGACGGGACGAAGCTCGAGGAAATCGTCGTCGAATACCCGATTGGCCACAAGCGCCGGCGCGCACAGGGAATTCCTCTGCTCGTCGAGAAGTTCAAGACGAACCTCGCGCGGCGTTTTGCGCCGAAGCGACAGCAAGCCATTCTCAACGTTTCGCTTGATCAGGCACGGCTCGAAGCAATGCCCGTCAACGAATACGTCGATTTGTACGTCATATAGATATGTACATCATATAGCGCCGAACATCGTCCAGTACGGCTCAAGGTTTCATAAAGGCAACAAAATCATTTCCTCGCTCGCGCTCCAATCCTAGGAAAAAACCATGGCCCAAAACCTTCACAACACGCTCAAGGAATTCGACAGCGGTAGCGGCAAAGGCAAGTTTTATTCGCTGCCCGAACTTGGCAAGGCATTGAACGTCAAAATCGAACGCCTGCCGGTTTCGATCCGCATCGTTCTCGAATCGGTGCTGCGTAACTTCGACGGCAAGAAAGTTGCCGAGGAACACGTCAGCCAGCTCGCCAACTGGAAGCCGAATGCGTCGCGCGTCGACGAAATTCCGTTCGTCGTGTCGCGTGTGGTGCTGCAGGACTTCACGGGCGTGCCGTTGCTCGCCGATATCGCGGCGATGCGCGGCGTGGCCCAACAAATGGGCAAGGCCCCGAAACTCATCGAGCCGCTCGTGCCTGTCGACCTCGTCGTCGATCATTCGGTGCAAGTCGACTACTACCGCCGCAAGGATGCGCTCGACCTCAACATGAAGCTGGAATTCCAGCGCAACAACGAGCGCTATCAGTTCATGAAATGGGGCATGCAGGCTTTCGACACATTCAAGGTCGTGCCGCCCGGCATCGGCATCGTGCATCAGGTGAATCTGGAGTACCTCGCGCGCGGCGTGCATAAGAAGGCCGACAACGGCGATACCGTTTACTACCCCGATACGCTTGTGGGCACGGACAGCCACACGACGATGATCAATGGCATCGGCGTGGTGGGCTGGGGAGTGGGCGGCATTGAAGCGGAAGCCGGCATGCTAGGTCAGCCTGTGTATTTCCTGACGCCCGATGTTGTCGGCGTCGAACTGAAGGGCAAGCTGCGCGAAGGCGTCACCGCGACCGATCTCGTTCTGACGATCACTGAGCTGCTGCGCAAGGAGAAAGTTGTCGGCAAGTTCGTAGAGTTCTTCGGCACTGGCACGGCTTCGCTCACGCTGCCGGACCGTGCAACGATCGGCAACATGGCGCCCGAGTATGGTGCGACGATGGGCTTCTTCCCGGTCGACGAAAAGACGATCGAGTACTTCAAGGGCACAGGCCGCACCGATGCGGAAATCGCCGCCTTCGAGAACTACTTCAAGGCGCAGCAACTGTTCGGCATCCCCCAGCCGGGGCAAATCGACTACACAAAAGTCGTCACGCTTGATCTCTCGACAGTCGCACCGTCGCTTGCTGGCCCGAAGCGTCCGCAGGATCGCATCGAGATCGGCTACGTGAAATCGACCTTCGCCGAACTTTTCTCGAAGCCCGTCGGTGAAAACGGCTTTGCGAAGAAGCCGGTTGATCTCGGCGCGCAGTACGAGACGTCGAACGGCGTGGCGGTCAAGAATGGCGACGTGCTGATCGCCGCCATCACTTCGTGCACGAACACGTCGAACCCGAGCGTGCTGCTTGCGGCGGGCTTGCTGGCGAAGAAAGCCGTCGAAGCCGGCCTGAGCGTGGCACCGCATATCAAGACGTCGCTTGCGCCGGGATCGCGCATCGTCACCGAGTATTTGACGAAGACGGGCCTGCTGCCGTACCTCTCGCAGCTCGGTTTCGAGCTGGCGGCCTACGGCTGCACGACGTGTATTGGCAATGCGGGTGATCTCACGCCTGAGATGAACGAGGCGATCACGAAGAACGACATCGTCGCTGCGGCCGTGCTTTCGGGCAACCGCAACTTCGAAGCGCGGATTCATCCGAACATCCGCGCGAATTTCCTCGCTTCTCCGCCGCTTGTCGTCGCTTACGCGATTGCCGGAACGATTACGCGCGATCTAATGACGGAGCCTGTCGGCAAAGGCAAGGACGGCAAGGATATCTATCTCGGCGACATTTGGCCGTCGAGTGAGGAAGTCAATGCGCTGCTCAAGTACGCGCTCGATGCCGATGCGTTCCGCGACAACTACTCGAAGCTGACGAAGGAAGGCGATCTTTGGAGCAAGATCGAGGGGGCGGAAGGGCAAGTCTACGACTGGCCGAAGTCGACCTACATTGCCGAACCGCCATTTTTCGGCGAGCACTTCTCGATGCAACCGTCCGATTCGATTGCTCCGATCAAGGGTGCACGCGCGCTCGGCATTTTTGGAGATTCGGTCACGACTGACCACATCAGCCCGGCGGGCTCGATCAAGGAGGATTCACCGGCCGGCAAGTGGCTCAGGGCCAATGGCGTGCAGAAGGCCGACTTCAACAGCTATGGCTCGCGCCGCGGCAATCATGACGTGATGATGCGCGGTACGTTTGCGAACGTGCGGATCAAGAATTTGATGATTCCGCCGAAGGCGGACGGCACGCGTGTGGAGGGTGGTCTGACGATTCACCAGCCTAGCGGCGAGCAGATGCCGATCTATGACGCGGCGATGAAGTACATCGGCGAGGGCACGCCTACAGTTGTGCTCGCGGGCGAAGAGTACGGCACGGGTTCCTCTCGCGACTGGGCGGCCAAGGGGACGCAGTTGCTTGGGGTGAAGGCCGTCGTCGCGCGCAGCTTCGAACGGATCCACCGCTCGAACTTGGTTGGCATGGGTGTTTTGCCGCTGCAGTTCAAGGGCACGGACAGCATCCAGTCGCTTGGCATTACGGGCGAGGAAACGTTCGACATTGAGGGCCTCGGTCACGACTTCAAGCCGCAGCAGGAGGTGACGCTCGTGATCAGCCGTAAGGGTGGCAAGTCGGAACGCGTGCAGGTGTTGCTGCGCATTGATACGCCGATTGAAGTCGACTATTACAAGCACGGCGGTATTTTGCCGTTTGTGCTGCGCTCGCTGCTGGCGGCCTAGGCTGTCGACAGGAGTTAGCGCTTTAGCGCTTACTCCTGTCCCATGCAACGCTGTCGACCGGAGTTAGCGCTTTAGCGCTTACTCCTGTCCCATGCAGAACCGCAATTACGCAGCGATTTGAAAGCCTGGCGTCGTGCTTAATGCCATTCAGTTAATCGACTGAATGGCATTTTTATTGCGTTCAAGGTCGATGTGGGTAACCTACGCAATCGGTTATCAGTGGCGGAGCAGGCCAAACGACAAAGCCGGCACCAAGCCGTTGGCCCTCTGCCAGGCTATTTTTCATCAACGGCTTCGCAACCGAGCCCTATCCCCTTGCGGGAATGAGATGCGAATCGTCCCCCCGCCCACCGCCAGTTGGGCCATCGACTGCTCCCCGTACTAGACTTACTTTGGACGCAAGTGACGCCAGCCTTCAGTCATGCCCGCTCAGAGGAACTTATGGAACGCGAATTGAAGATGGAGCTTTCGGAAGGCCAGGCAAAGGCATTGCGCAACGGGCCATTTCTCGCATCGCTGCTGACGGAGGCGCCGCACACCGAACAGGTAATCAGCACCTATTTCGATACCGAGGACCTTGCGATACATCGATGCGGCGCATCACTGCGCGTGCGCACGGCAGGCGACCGTCATGTCCAAACGCTTAAAACCAACGGGTCGGTGCGCGCCGGGCTTTATGAGCGCGAAGAAATCGAGACCGTTCTCGACGGCGTCCACCCCGACCCCGGCGCTTTGCGGGCAAAGATTCCGAAAAACTCTGGTATCCGCAAACTGATGCGTGATCGCGAAATGGCGAGCCGCCTCGAGGCTGTCTTCGTCACACGCGTGGACCGGCAAATTTCCTTGCTGCGTCTACCCCAAGGCGACGAAATCGAAGTTGCGGTGGACGAGGGCGTTGTCGAAGCGGGGAGCGCCACCGCCCGGATTTATGAGGTCGAAATGGAGCTCAAGAGCGGCGAACCCGATCACCTCTATCAGTTCGCCCTTGACCTGCTGAATGCGCTGCCAATGAAAATTGGATACTTCAGCAAGGGCGATCGAGGCTACGAACTCGTCGTTCAGGAACACAACGAACCCGTGCGTGCGCAGCCGCTCACGCTAAAGAAGCACGACGCCCTCGAGCAGGCATTCCAGCGCATTGTACAGAACTGTCTGGCACAGATCCATGGGAACGAGCGTGGGGTGGTGTCGGGACACGACCCTTCGAATGTCCATCAGATGCGTGTCGGCCTGCGACGCCTGCGCTCAGCGTTCGATCTCTTTGCAGATCTGATAATGCCCCCGCCATTTCTGCAGGAAGAACTGAAGTGGATAGCCAATGAACTCGGCGCTGCGCGCGACTGGGAGGTGCTCGCGAGTTCAACGCTGCCGACCGCATTCGACCTTGCCCCCGAAGACACTAAAGCGGACGTGGTGAAACAAGCGTCCAGGGAATTGGCGAGCCAGAACCGTACTCGCGCGATGGCGGCGGTTGATTCCGTACGCTACACGCGCCTCGTCATCGAGCTTACTCGCTGGCTAGACACCGCGGGCTGGCGTGCGGCCATGAATGAGGACCAACGCGCGGCGCTGGACGAGCCGATCACGGACTTCGCGCGCAAGACGCTATTTAAGCGCCATCGAAAACTGCTTAGGCGCGGCCAGAATCTGCCCGATCTGGATGCCCGCCTGCGTCACCGCGCGCGCATTGCGGCAAAGAAGCTACGGTACGCCACCGAGTTCTTTGCTTCTCTTTATCCGGAGCAGGCAATCCGCCATTACTTGGTGGCGCTGGGCAAACTTCAAGACGACCTGGGGTGGCGCAACGATGTCGCCGTATCTGACGGTCTGCTGAAAACGCTTGCATCCGAACACCCCGAAACAACCACGGGCTCGGGGTATGTCCGCGGCTATCTCGCGTCACGCGTTGCTGCCGACCGCGACGTGTTGCAGAAGTTATGGAAACGCTTTCGGCGGCTTTCACCGCCTCACTAAGCATTCGTCGGCTCGACATGCAAGCAGCTTGATTGCAAGGAACTGATGCGGACAAGAGCCCCGGCTCGCTGCTCACGTTTGGCGCGTAACACTCTCGACGGCGATCCCCAACTCGGACGCCATTCGTTCGACTAGCGCCCGGAGCCGGCTCACCTCCGCCACCAGCCATTCCTGCCTGGCCTTCATCGCCTCGAACTCAGCGGGTGAGACCGATTGCTCAACTGAGCCACCTTTGGGCACTTCGTCCAGACCGACTTCGCCACAGAGTAAGTGCATCCAGCGATTTTCTCGCTCGCCTTGAGTGCGCGGCAGTTTTACTACGTATGGCGGTTCGTGCGCGGCGAGCTCGTCGAGAAACCCTTCGACTGACGAAATGTCGGCAAAGCCATGCAAGCGCGCGCTATTGAGCCGCAACTCCGCAGCTGTCTGCGCACCCCGCAGGAACAATGTCGCGAGCAACGCGCTGGCTTGGCTTGGAATGCCGAACACGCGATTGATGTTGTGCTCGAAGCGCGGCACGCGGCTACTGCTGCCCTCAAACACCAGACTTAGATGTTTCAGACCATCAATGGCCGTGAGTAACTCGGCTTCGGAGACGTTCATCACCGGGGCTCGCGCGCTTTTCTGGTTGCAGCCGGCGATCAGCGCGTTGAGCGACAGCGGATAAGTGTCGGGTACCGTGTGCTCCTTCTCGAGCAGCACACCCAGCACGCGCGCCTCAAGCGGCGTGAGAGAACGGATCGCCTGGTGCGAAAAAGCAGCGGGGGTGGAAGTCATAGTGACGTGGCTATGTGTGCCCTCATTTTTCGGTGAGCCATATGATATCCGGCCCCCCCTTCTTCGCGGCTTGATCAGTTCGACGGCGCGCTGGCTTCGTTGAGCCGCTTCAAGTCTTCGGCAGAAAGTTGCAGGCGTGTCGCCGCCACCAGACTTTCGAGTTGTTCCACCGACGTCGCGCTTGCAATCGGCGCGGTCACGCTTGGCCGAGCGATGATCCAGGCGAGCGCCACGGTTGCGGGCGTCGTGTCGCGGCTCTTGGCCACCTCAATGAGCGTATCGACGATTCGCAGCCCGCGGTCATCGAAATATTTATCCACGAGCGCACTGCGCGCCGCCTTCGCCGCGTCCGCCTTGGAACGGTATTTTCCGCTCAGGAAACCGCTCGCCAGGCTGAAATACGTGACCACCGCCAGTTTATTTGCCTGCGCAACCGGCTCGAGATCGGTCTCGTAACCCTGCCGATCGTAAAGGTTGTACTCGGGCTGCAGCACCTGATAAGCCGGCAACCCTGATTCCTTCGATACCTTTAGCGCTGCTTGGAGCCGCTCGCCGCTGAAGTTCGACGCCCCCACTACCCGGACCTTGCCCGCCTGCACCAGCTTCTGATATGCGCCGAGCGTCTCTTCGAACGGCGTCTTGTCGTCGTCGAGGTGGGAAAAATAGACATCGATGTAATCCGTCTGCAGCCGGCGAAGCGAATCATTGACTGCGGCCTCGATGTTCGCCGCCGACAGCCCCGGCCGCGAGCGCAGCATACCGACCTTAGTCGCGAGAACGATCTTGTCGCGCTTGCCGCTTTCCTTGAACCACTTGCCGATTATCGTCTCCGACTCGCCGCCCTGATGGCCGTCTGCCCACTGGGAGTAGCAGTCGGCGGTATCGACGAAATTCAAGCCGTGATCGACGAAACTGTCGAGGATGGAGAACGATGTGCGCTCGTCAGCCGTCCATCCGAAGACGTTGCCGCCGAAGACGAGGGGTGCGACTTGAATGCCCGAGGTTCCGATCGTGTGTTTCTGCAATTCTTCTCTCCGATGTTTGGTTTGGAAGCGAATGAAAGCATACGCGTGAACGCGGCCGCTCGCATGGCGCTGCGCAAGCCCACAAAACCGGGGACACGGTGTGTGTACCTCGGGGTGTTCCGCGTAGGTCTCGTCTCTTGCGACTATG
>JAXDQB010000593.1:0-14969 GCA_034668065.1 Paraburkholderia sp. | reverse complement strand
TAGAGGGAAGAGGCATCGGCGGCCACCATCGCAGGCAGTTTCGTATGCCCGACGATCGTCACCCCGTGCTTCGTCACCACCTTGTCCGCCTCGGTGAGCGGGCAGTTGCCCCCGCGCACGCCGGGCTGGCCCGGCAGCTCCGCGCCGCGGCCCGCGGCGAGATCGATGATGACGGAGCCCGGGCGCATTGCCTGCACCGTCTCCGGCGAGATCAGCGTCGGAGCGGCGCGGCCCGGAATCAGCGCGGTCGTGATGACGATGTCCGACTGCTTCGCGCGCTCGTGAACCTGCACCGCCTGACGAGCAAGCCAGCTCGCCGGCATCGGCCGCGCGTAGCCGCCGACACCCTCGGCCGCCTCACGTTCCTCTTGCGTCTCGAAAGGCACGTCGACGAACTTTGCGCCGAGCGATTCGATTTGCTCCTTCACGGCAGGCCGCACGTCCGACGCTTCGATAACCGCGCCGAGCCGCTTGGCCGTCGCAATCGCCTGCAGCCCCGCCACACCCGCGCCGATCACGAGCATGCGTGCAGCCTTGACCGTACCGGCAGCGGTCATCAGCATCGGCAGAAAGCGCGGGTAAAGATCGGCAGCCATCAGCACGGCTTTGTAGCCCGCGATGTTCGCCTGCGAGGAGAGGACGTCGAGACTTTGCGCGCGCGTCGTGCGCGGCGCCGCCTCGAGTGCGAACGCGGTGACGCCCGTGCTGGCAAGGCGCGCAGCGTTCTCGGTGTTAAACGGCTCAAGCATGCCGACAAGCACGGCCCCGCGCTTCATCAGCGGCAGCTCGGCCTCGCTCGGCGATTGGACTTTGAGGACAAGATCGGCACCGAACGCTGCGGCGGCATCGACGAGTTCGGCGCCCGCTGCGGCGAACGCCTCGTCGGTGAAGCTCGCGGTGGCGCCCGCCCCCCGCTCGACCGTGACGCGATGCCCTGCCGTGACGTACTTCTTGACCGTCTCGGGCGTCGCGGCCGCGCGCGCTTCATGCGCTCGTGTCTCGGCTGGCACTCCGATATGCATCGTGGAATCCTCCTATCCTTCTCGTTGTTCAAGGACTGCTAAAACTGAGATAGGCCGACGACGCTTCGCCAGCCTATCTCGAAAATCATGGGTAGTTCGGCGCGTTTCGGGCGTGTCGGGCCTGGTGCAGGGACCGGCGCACTGCCGCGCAGAAGCGTCACTTTAACCGAAAGTTCGCGACACGATGAAAAGCGGTTCTGGTTGGGCGTTGGGGGCCGGAATTTTGGATGGGAGCTCGGGTGCGCGGGGCGGCTCGTCGAGCGTTGATCACCCGATCCGGCGAGTGCGCGGGCGAGCTCCTCCCGCAGACGGTAAAATCCGCTTCTATGGAACAGGAACGCTGGACGCCCCATGTGACGGTGGCTGCCGTCGTCGAACGCGACGGCCGCTTTCTCGTCGTCGAAGAAAATACGCCGGAAGGCTTGCGCATCAATCAGCCGGCCGGGCACCTCGAGGCCGGCGAGACGCTCGTGCAAGCCGTGATGCGCGAGACGCTCGAGGAAACGGCGCATGCATTCGAGCCCGAGGCGCTCGTGGGCGCGTACATGACTCATATGGACAGGCCCGGTGGCGGGGCAACGTATCTGCGCTTCACGTTCTGCGGCTCGGGCAGCACCGCGTGCGAAGCGCGCGAACTCGATGCGGGCATCGTCCGCGCGCTTTGGCTGACGGCCGACGAATTGCGCGCGTGCCGGGCGCGCCATAGAACACCGCTCGTGCTGCGCTCGCTCGAGGACTATCTCGCGGGCCGGCGTTTCCCGCTCGATTTTGTGCGTACGCATTCGGTCGGGCCACCCGGAGCGCGATAGCAGCAGTGAGCAGCAGCGTTCGGTGCCCAAGCGCATTAATCCACATCAACGGCGACGATCTGCCGCAATCGTCCCAGGGTTTCTAGTCAGTGAATTCGATGAGCAAGCAAAGAGTGGTGGTGGGAATGTCGGGCGGCGTCGATTCGTCGGTGACAGCGTGGCTTCTCAAGGAGGCGGGCTACGAGGTTGTCGGCCTCTTCATGAAGAACTGGGAAGACGACGACGACGGCGAGTACTGTTCGACGCGGCAGGACTGGATCGACGTCGTTTCGGTCGCGGATCTGATCGGCATCGATGTCGAGGCCGTGAACTTCGCGGCCGAGTACAAGGACCGCGTTTTCGCCGAATTCCTGAGCGAGTACTCGGCCGGCCGCACGCCGAACCCCGACGTGCTCTGCAACGCCGAGATCAAGTTCAAGGCGTTTCTTGATCACGCGATGTCGCTCGGCGCGCAGACGATAGCGACGGGGCACTACGCACGCGTGCGCGAAATCGACGGTCGCTTCGAACTGCTCAAGGCGAAAGATCACACGAAGGATCAGTCGTACTTCCTGCACCGGCTCAATCAGGCGCAACTCTCGAAAACGCTCTTCCCGCTCGGCGAAATGCCGAAGACGCAGGTGAGGTCCATCGCGGAGCAGATCGGGTTGCCCAATGCGAAGAAAAAGGATTCGACGGGCATATGCTTCATCGGCGAGCGGCCATTTCGCGACTTCCTCAACCGCTATCTGCCGACGCACCCGGGGCCAATGAAGACGCCCGACGGCACCATTGTCGGCAAGCATATCGGGCTCGCCTTCTACACGTTCGGGCAGCGCAAAGGCATCGGCCTCGGCGGCAGCAAAGCAGGCAGCGGCGAGCCCTGGTTCGTGGCCGGCAAGGATATGGAGGCAAACACCCTATACGTCGTGCAGGGCCACGAGCACCCATGGCTGCTCTCCAAGACGCTTTTGGCGGGCAACGTGAGCTGGATATCAGGCGCGGCACCCGAGCCCGGCGTGCGTATTGCCGCCAAGACGCGCTACCGGCAGGCCGATGCCGCCTGCATGTTCGCCACGGCAGACGTGGCCGGCGCATTCGCGCTTACATTCGACATGCCGCAATGGGCGGTGACGCCGGGCCAATCGGCGGTGCTCTACGATGGTGACGTATGCCTTGGCGGCGGCATTATCGAAACCGCGCGCTCGCAGGAGCGGGCCGCGCAAGCACACACTTCGGGAAAAGCTGCCGCCGCCTAGCCGCAAGAGCGCTGATGTCCATCCCGATCCGAATCGGGCCGCCGCGCCGGCATGCGTCAATGCAGCCGGATACGAGGCTTACGCAGGCGCCGTATCGATAAATGACTGGCGCTGCGAGAGCTTGACGAAGTGCTTCTCGAGATTCGAATGCTTCTCCCGCCAGTCGAGCTCCGGCATGCGAAAACTGAGATAGCCAAGCGCGCAGCCCACCGAAACGTCAGCCAGCGAGAAATGATTGTTTGCGCACCAAGGCATGCCGGCGAGCCTCTGCGACATGGCGTCGAGCCCCGCTTCGATCTTGCGCCGCTGGCGCACGATCCAGGCCTCGCTGCGCTGCCCTTCGTCGCGTTGAGTGTTCTCGAGCCGTATCAGCACCGCGGCATCGAGCACGCCGTCGGCGAGCGCCTCCCAGCACCGCACTTCGACGCGCTCGCGGCCCGACTGCGGAATCAGCTTGCCGACGGGCGAAAGGGTGTCGGCATATTCGCAAATGACGCGCGAATCGAACACCACCTCGCCGTCCTCCATCAGGAGGCACGGTACTTTGCCTACCGGATTGATCGTATAAATGGTCGTGTCCGGTGCCCAGACGTCTTCGAGCACCAGCTGGTAGTCCATCTTCTTTTCGGCGAGCACGATGCGCGCTTTGCGCACATAGGGGCTCGCGAGCGAACCGATTAGTTTCATCATCTGCTTTCTCTGAAGTGCGACGGAAAGTATGCGTTGCCGAGGATCATAACCGCGGACGTCCCTGCCATGATATCGGCCCGCTGGACAGATGGGCGGCTGTCGGCCGAACACAACATGCAAACAGCCACCCTCGGCGGCGCTCAATTTTCTGCACGCCTTCGCGGGGATGCACCGCGCCAAGGCACCGGGCCCACAGAGGCAAGTCATTGGGACCGTCAACGGGCGCTGCGGGTTTGCGCTGCGCGGACCGATGCCGGCTCGATGCCGGCTCGATGCCGGCTCGATGCCGGTTGGACGGTACAATCGCGGGATGAATGAGTCGACCGAATCCTCCATCGCCGTCGCTGTGTACCGAGCACGCCGCGAACGCGTCCTGGCCGCATTGCGTGCTGCCGGCGGCGGCGTCGCAGTCGTTCCAACGGCGCCCGAGGTGCTGCGCAACCGCGACACCGATTACCCGTACCGTCACGACAGCTACTTTTATTACTTGACC
Source organism: Paraburkholderia sp. (assembly GCA_034668065.1). Classification (GTDB taxonomy): domain Bacteria; phylum Pseudomonadota; class Gammaproteobacteria; order Burkholderiales; family Burkholderiaceae; genus Trinickia. The sequence continues at coordinate 10,717 of JAXDQB010000593.1, read as the reverse complement.
GGCTTTGCCGAACCGCAGGCACTGCTCGTGCTTGACGCCGATGCGCCGCCCGGCGAGCCGGCGTCGATCCTGTTCTGTCGGCCGAAAAACGCCGAACGCGAAACCTGGGAGGGCTTTCATTTCGGCCCGGAAGCGGCACGCGAGGCGTTCGGTTTGGATGCAGCGTTCCCGATCGACGAACTCGATGCTCAGCTGCCGCGCGTGATTGCCGATTCCCCTGCGCTTCACTATGCGTTCGGCCGCTCAGCGGAACTTGACGCGCAGGTGCGCCGCTGGCTAGACGCCGTGCGCGCGCAAAGCCGCAGCGGCATCGTCCCGCCGACTTCGCTCGTCGACGTGGCGCCGATTCTGGACGATATGCGGCTCGTTAAAGATGAGCACGAGCTTAGTCTGATGCGGCGCGCCGCGCGCATTTCGGCTGAGGCGCACCGCCGCACGATGGCGGCCTGCCGGCCCGGCATGCGCGAATACGAACTCGAGGCGGAGCTGCTTTATGCGTTTCGCCGCCGCGGTGCGCAGGCGCCGGCCTACGGCTCGATCGTCGCTGCGGGTGCCAACGCCTGCGTGCTGCACTACCCGGCCGGTAACGCGATTCTGCGCGACGGCGACCTCGTGCTGATCGACGCGGCCTGCGAACTCGACGGCTACGCGGCCGACATCACGCGCACGTTCCCCGCTAACGGGCATTTTTCGCCCGCGCAGCGCGAGCTCTATGAAATCGTGCTTGCCGCGCAGCAGGCCGCAATTGACGCGACACGCGCCGGCGTGAGTTTCGAAGCGCCGCACGACGCCGCAGTGCGCGTGCTCGCGCAGGGGCTCTTCGATACGGGCATCGTCTCCCGGGAACGCTTCTCGTCAGTCGACGACGTGATCGCTGAGCGTGCCTATGCGCGCTTTTACATGCACCGCACCGGCCATTGGCTGGGCATGGACGTGCACGATTGCGGCGACTATCGCGAACGCCACGCGGCGCGAGACGCGAACGGCGCGCTTCCGTGGCGCACGCTGCGCCCCGGGATGACGCTGACGATCGAGCCGGGGCTCTATGTGCGCGCCGCCGAGGACGTGCCCGAGCGCTACTGGGACATCGGCATCCGGATCGAGGACGACGCGATCGTGACGGAGCACGGCTGCGAGCTGATCACACGCGACGTGCCTGTCGATGCCGACGAGATCGAGGCGCTCATGCGCAGCAGCCACGTCAAGCCGCAATGAGAAATGTGCAGTTTGCGAATTGCCATGAATAGCAACGGACTATCCTGGATGGTCGCGAAGGTCAATTTCCGATGAGCGAGAACCCGCACTCCCTGTCGCCGGACGCGGCACACGAATTCGACGTAACGATCGTGGGTGCGGGCCCGGTCGGCCTCGCGCTCGCCACGTGGCTTGCGCGGCGCAGCGCGAGCGCGTCGCTCAAGATTGCGCTCATCGACGCGCGCGAGCCTGACGACGCAGCGGCCGACCCGCGCGCAATCGCCGTCTCCGAAGGCAGCCGCATGCTGCTGGAGCCGCTTTCCGCCTGGCCCGCGGACGCGAACGCAATCGAGCGCATTCATGTCTCGGAGCGAGGCCACTTCGGCCGCACGCTGATCGAGCGCGACGAGCACGGGCTGCCCGCGCTCGGCTACGTCGCCCGCTACGGCTCGATCGTTCATGCGCTCGTTGAGACCGTGCGCCGCACGCACACGCACTGGTTCACGTCCACCCGCGCCCGGGCGCCGCATGTCGAACCCGGCGACGACAAGGTAACGTTGCCGATCGAAAGCGGCCCGCTGCGCCGCACGGTGCGCACGCGTGTCCTCGTCAATGCCGAAGGGGGGCTCTACGGCGACGTGCGCGAGATCGAACGCAACGGTGCGGGCGGGGACCGACGGGGCCGTAACGAACGGCGCGATTACGCGCAAACGGCGTTGGTCGGCACAGTTTCCGTCGAGACGCCGCAACCGCATACCGCATGGGAGCGTTTCACGCGCGAGGGGCCGATTGCACTGCTGCCGAGGGGGGGCGTGCGTGAGGCCGACTATGCGCTCGTCTGGTGCATGGCGCCTGCGCAAGCGGAGCGCCGGATGCAGCTGCCGGACGACTCGCTGCTGGCGGAACTCGGCGTCGCCTTTGGCGAGCGCATGGGTCGGTTTCAGTCGATCAAGGGACGCGCCCACTTCCCGCTCGGCCTCTTGGCGTCAAAGGCACTCGTCGACGGCCGCATTGCGGCCATTGGCAACGCGGCACAGACGCTGCATCCCGTAGCCGGGCAAGGCCTGAACCTTGGCTTGCGCGACGCGCATGCACTCGCCGACGCCTTGGCGCGGCACGGCGCGACGCCTGAGGCGCTGGCCGCATTCGGCAGGGCGCGTGCGCTGGACAGGCGGCTCACGATCGGGGCGACCGATGCGCTCGCGCGCCTTTTCACGGTCGATCTGGGCCCGCTCGCCCCGCTTCGCGGGCTGGCGCTCGCAGCGCTCGAACTCATGCCGCCGGCCAAGAGGGTGCTGGCCCGGCAGATGATGTTCGGCCAGCGGCAATAGCGGCCGGCGGCCACCGGCGCAGGCCGGCAGTCGCTTCGTCTGATCCGTGCCTGCGCTGCGCCGTGTCGCCCGGGCGCCCCCGCCACCACGTGACGGTACGTCTTCAACCTTGTTGCCGGCCCTCCACTGCTGCGGCGTCGGCGCGGGGACCTGCGCCAATCGATGTCCGATGGGTTCGCATCCCACCACCTTATTTCGCTACCGCGGGCGAGCGCGCAGCGAAGACGATCGACAATCCCTGACGAATCGTAGCTTGAGAACGTACATGATGAGTCGAACGTCAGCAGTAGGCGCGACACGGGTCCCCGATACGGCGCATGCGGCGCCAGCCGACGTGCAGCGTCCCGCTGCACGCCCGCCCGATCGGCTCGCGCCGCAGTTAGGCGGCCTGACAGCCTTGAGCAGAGCATCGGCTTCGGCTTCGGCGCCATCGCGGGCGCGTGGCTTACATCCTCAGGCGAACGGTAAGGCAGGCGCGGAGCCGTCGTCCCCAGTGAGTCGACGCCGAAAGCAGGCAACCACCTTGTTCGGGTTGAGAATCGCGGAAATCAAGCGCTCCATGGCCGAGTACGCCCGGCAGCCCGACGAGTACGGGCGGATCGTGCAACATGAACAACGAATCGTTGGTCCGTTGCGCAAGGTCAAAGACGCGATGCAGCTACTGGGGCAGCCGTTGGAGAATGAATCTTCGGCGGCGGAGCGCACCCAGCAAATCGACAAGCGCAATGCCCTCCAGACATTCAATGATGACTTGACGCCGTTCGCCGCCAGTTTCAGCGGACTCGAGAAGGGTGTGGGGGGACTGGTCGAATTACACCGGCTTCTCGCCCCCCTCGTTAGAATCACAGGCGCCACGGCAAGCCTGGGCTCGCGCCCACCGCCACAAAGCCTCGCGAAATTGGATGAGCACCTGGACCGCGCCATCGCATCATTCGGCGATGTGTTCGACGCCGCCTCGCGCGGTCTGCCGGAATGGCTGGCGCACGGCTCGTCAGTGGGAGCGAACCTTGAGGCCAACTGGAAAGAGACGATCGGGGCGGCGATCAGGCTACTCCTGCCTGATTTGCTGAAGGTGCAAAACACCGTGGTGCTTGCGCACGAGTTAATCGCCCGCGCCGCCATCGGCAAGATCAGCACCGAACTTGTCGCGACAAGGAGGGCTATCAATGAGGCCCTTAACTCATCGAGCAATACCGGCTCGACGAACTCTGTCGAGCTTGGCCCTCATGCTGTTGGCCTCCGCAACAACCTGTCCGAATTCCTTAGCGCTGCGAACCTGTATCGAGACTTTTCGTGCCGGCTCGACGATACGCTAGCGCGCACCAATGACATGCTCGAAAAGCTAGGCGTCGACGGCCATATTCTGGTACCACGTCACGCGGACCTTCTCGATTCCCGCACTCGGGCCGACTTCGACGCAATCTCCTTATTCCGGCTGGCCCTCGTGTTCTCGCGTACATACGACCCGAACTACGCGCGCTTCGACCCAAACGCCCACCGTGATTTCGACGAAGCGCTGTCCAGAATGGAAACCCGGACAACGGCGTTGCAAGATCAGGTTTTGGGCTGTTGGAAGGCATTCCCGAACGCAAGTCTCGAGCAATATACACGCGATGACGACCGGTTCCGCAGGCCGGTGCTCGACAAAGTTGCTCAGTGCTGCGACGAGATCGAAACCGATTTGATGTGGATGCGCGATCGGGTCAAGCAAGGTAATGTCGGCCATAGTCCCGCCGACCTGCGACTGAATGAGGGAATTCTCGACCTGCTGGAGGGCGCAATCTCTTCGGTCCGACGCGACCTTCAGTGGAACATTTCGCTCACGGACGAAGCAAAGCGCATGCTCGCGAATGGCGACATCCCCCTTGTTCAGCCCGTCAAGTTCAAGGAACCGCCTTCGGAAAGGGAGGTGCACGAGTATGTGAAGCAGCACTTTCCGAATATCGAATTCGGCTTCGATGCGGACCCACCCGAGCACGAACCGGATCTGAGCTGGGCCGAGGCTCGCGTACCCACCGTTTCGAACACCGTAGCCGCAAGTCGCAGAGCGACGCCACGCCAGCGTGCGGCCCGCAAAGCGAAAGCGCGAGCCGAGGACGCGAAGCGTGCGACCAACGCGGAGGACGCATCTCGCGCGTTGGCCAATGTGCGTCAGATATTGCAGCCCGCCGCCAGAGATAGCTGCATGAACGAGATCACCGAAGCACTCGACTCGGCCGCACGATTGGTGACTCGCGCGCGCGAAGAGGTGGGCAGGGAACAGCTCAGTCTACTAAGCGGCAGCAGCATCCGCCAGCGCTTCATGCAGGCAGTCGATGCGTTAGACGCGGGCCGCCACCGGGCCGAAAAGCGCATCCAGGAGCTCGATGCATCGCTGAGCACGATCACGGAATTCGATCGTCATGGCGTCACTGAGACGGATCGTCATTCGGCGCAATCGCAGCGGAAAGAATTCGCAGAGCAAATTCGCGTCAGCTCGTCACAAACCGAGGCGATACATGCGGAAGCCGCGACCGAGGAAAATCGGCGAAACATGAAGCGCTTCGCCCAGAAGCCGACCCGGGAACTGTTTCTATGGCTCACCTGCAACGATCCCCACGCCATCAACGCCGTCACCAAGACGATCGAACGGAAACCGCTCGCCGCGCGTGCGAGAGGGGAACAACCTAACGGACGCGAAGATTTTTTGGACGAGTACACGATCAAACTCAGGCAGCCGCAACGCATCACCTATCTTGATTCGAATAACGGCACTCAACATGCCCGGGTCGACAACGTTGTTTTGCATGTCCACTACGCCGCGCGCGATGCGAATCGACCGACTGCCTGCCATTTCAAGAATGCGGCGCAGGCGCCAGCAACCGGCGCCGGCGTATATCGATCGACCGACAGCGCTGCATTGATGGCCGACGTATTGAAGACCATCGACGCAATGTCCCGGAGGACGTCCACGGGACGCAGATAACATCGACGATGCATGGATGCCCCGCGTCAGGCCCTTTACGCGACGAGCGCAGCCTGCGAAACCCTCGTTCGTCGCGCAGGGGATTTCCGCATAGGGCATTGCTTGCCGCCACGCGGCGCAGCGCCCAGTCCGAATCACGCGCCTCGTCCGTTGTTAACGGTAAAATAAGCGTTTCCTCCTCGCCTGCTCGCGCTCGCGCCTATCCCTCGGGCGCGGGCGGCCGATCCATCATGCCAACGCTCGGCCCGCACACACTGCGCAATAACCTGTTCGTCGCCCCGATGGCGGGCGTCACGGACAGGCCGTTTCGCCAGCTCTGCAAGCGCCTCGGCGCGGGCTACGCCGTATCCGAAATGGTCGCGTCGAATGCGCAGCTCTGGAAGAGCGAGAAGACGATGCGGCGGGCGAACCATGCGGGCGAAGTCGAGCCAATCGCCGTGCAGATTGCGGGCGCCGATCCGGCCATGATGGCCGAGGCGGCGCGCCATAACGTCGCGAACGGCGCGCAGATCATCGACATCAACATGGGCTGTCCTGCCAAGAAGGTCTGCAACGTTGCCGCCGGCTCGGCCCTCCTGCAGGACGAGCCGCTCGTCGCACGCATCCTGGAGGCGGTCGTCGGCGCCGTCGGCACCGGGCCCGCGGCCGTGCCGGTTACACTCAAGATCCGCACGGGCTGGGACCGTGCGCACAAGAACGCGCTGCGCGTGGCGCACATCGCCGAGACCGCGGGCATTGCAATGCTGACGGTGCACGGCCGCACGCGCGCGGATCTCTACCACGGCGAAGCCGAATACGAGACGATCGCGGCGGTGAAAGCCGCCGTGCGGATCCCGGTTGTGGCCAACGGCGATATCGCGACGCCTGCGAAGGCGCGCGCGGTCCTCGCGGCCACGGGTGCCGACGCGATCATGATCGGCCGCGCCGCACAGGGGCGCCCCTGGCTCTTTCGCGAGATCGACCATTTCCTGCGGCACGGGGAGCTGCTGCCCCCGCCGCGCATCGCCGAGATCCGGGAGGTGATGAATGCTCACCTCGAGGATCATTACGAGTTTTACGGCGAATTCACGGGCGTGCGTACTGCGCGCAAGCACATCGGCTGGTACACTCGCGCCCTTCCCGGTGCCAATGCTTTCCGGCACCGGATGAACACGCTCGATACCACACGCGAACAATTGCTCGCCGTCAACGAGTTTTTCGACGCGCAGCAGGCTTTGTCCGACCGTCTCGTCTATGTGGAAGACGAGGCGGGCACGAGCGACGAGCCGCCTTGCAACGAACCCTTAGCAGCATGAGCAAACGCAATCTCGAACAATCCGTCCGCGACAGCCTGGGGATGTACTTCCAGGATCTCGACGGCTCCAAAGCGCACGACGTCTACGATATGGTGATGTCGTGCGTGGAAAAACCGATGCTCGAGGTGGTGCTCGAGCAGGCGGGCGGCAATCAGTCGCTAGCCGCCGAATATCTCGGCCTCAACCGCAACACGTTGCGCAAAAAGCTGCAACAGCACGGCCTGCTGTAGTCCAGCGCCGCCCTCGTTTCTTTTCGGTCTTCGTTTCCATCATGATCAAGCAAGCGCTTATCTCCGTCTCCGACAAAACCGGCATCGTCGAATTCGCCCGCTCGCTGTCGGCGCTCGGCGTCAAGATCCTGTCGACGGGCGGCACCGCCAAGCTTCTCGCCGAGGCGGGTCTGGCTGTCACCGAGGTCGCCGACTACACCGGCTTCCCCGAAATGCTCGATGGCCGCGTGAAGACGCTGCACCCGAAGGTGCACGGCGGCATTCTCGCGCGCCGCGACCTGCCCGAGCACATGGCCGCGCTGGAGACGCACGGCATTCCGACAATCGATCTGCTCGTCGTCAATCTCTATCCGTTCGTCGCGACGGTATCGAAAGATGAATGCACGCTCGAGGATGCAATCGAAAACATCGACATCGGTGGCCCGACGATGCTGCGCTCGGCGGCGAAGAATCATCGCGACGTCACCGTCATCGTCGATCCGCTCGACTACGCCACCGTGCTCGATGAAATGCGCGCGCACGGCAACACGGTCAGCTACAAGACGAACTTCCGTCTCGCGACAAAGGTCTTCGGCCACACCGCGCAGTACGATGGGGCGATCACGAACTATCTGACGAGCCTGACCGAAGCGCTGCAGCACAACTCGCGCAACACGTATCCGAGCGCACTGAACCTCGGCTTCGAGAAAGTGCAGGACTTGCGTTACGGCGAAAACCCGCATCAAAGCGCGGCGTTCTATCGCGATTTGGCGATGCCGGCCGGTTCGCTCGCCGCGTATCGCCAGTTGCAGGGCAAAGAGCTGTCGTACAACAACATCGCGGACGCCGACGCCGCCTGGGAGTGCGTGAAAACCTTTGACGCGACGGCCTGCGTCATCGTCAAGCATGCGAACCCGTGCGGCGTGGCGATCGGTGCCGATCCGCTCGAGGCCTACACGAAGGCGCTACAAACCGACCCGACGTCGGCATTCGGCGGGATCATTGCGTTCAACCGCGAAGTGGACGAAGCGGCGGCCGCGGCCGTCGCGAAGCAGTTCGTCGAGGTGCTGATCGCGCCGTCGTTCAGCGAAGGCGCCAAGCAAGTCTTTGCCGCAAAGCAGAACGTGCGTGTGCTCGAAATCCCGCTTGGCGTCGCGCACAACTTGTTTGACTTCAAGCGCGTGGGCGGCGGGCTGCTCGTGCAGTCGCCCGATGCGAAGAACGTGACACCGCGCGAACTGCGCGCCGTGACGAAGCGTCACCCAACACCGCAGGAAATGGACGACCTGCTCTTCGCATGGCGCGTCGCGAAGTTCGTGAAATCGAACGCGATCGTCTTCTGCGGCAAGGGCATGACGCTCGGTGTCGGCGCAGGGCAGATGAGCCGCGTCGATTCGGCGCGCATCGCGAGCATCAAGGCACAGAACGCGGGCTTGACGCTGAAAGGCTCGGCCGTGGCATCAGACGCATTCTTCCCGTTTCGCGACGGGCTCGACGTTGTTGTCGCCGCCGGTGCGACCTGCGTGATCCAACCGGGCGGCTCGGTGCGCGACGATGAAGTCATCGCCGCCGCCGACGAACACAACATCGCCATGATCATCACGGGCGTGCGGCATTTCCGGCATTGAGGCAGCGACGATCGCGAACGCAACGGCTACGCGCCATGAAGCCTCCCCATGACGAGATGGCGATGCCGAGTTGGCGCTTTACGGCTGGCGCATCGAACTGACTGCGGCGCGGGACCTTGACCGCGCCGGTGACATCGCCGAGCGCGCCGGCGAGCGTGTTGTTGCAGACGACCCGCACTGGCGTGAACTGAGGTGCAGAGCCTAAACAACGGCGTGCTACACACTGTATCTGCTTGTGCGTAGGCTACATTTTATGAGATCGCCAGTCGAACTGTGTACGAGCCGACGGCTCCCGAGAATAGGAATCCCCATTTTTGAGGCCTATGCCCCTTCAAACAAATATTGCTTGTTCACTGCCAGCGCCATGTCGGTGACGATCGCGTTCGACAAATCCGAGGCCACTTGTAGAGCCTGCGCCACCGTTTGGCTTGTGAATGCATCGAGCATCTGCTTAGCTTCGTGCGGATCGCGCGCGTACATCTCCGTGTAGTCCTTTTCGAACGTGCTCTGCCGCGCCGCGATTTCCACTGCCAACGCATCGAAGCGATGCCTGATCAAGGGACCGTATTTCGGGAAGTTCTGCATCGCGAGCGTCTGTACCCGGCGGAATTTCCAAAATGCCGAATGGTCGTCCGCTTTGTCATTGGCACCTTGATAGGATGCCGGTATTGCCGCGCCTTGATAGAAAGGCAGATAGACGCTAAGTGCCGACATCCCGAGGCTCAAGTATTCAACGTTCGCAATCGGTGCTGGCAGGTTGGTCCGCGTCTGTAGGACATGCGACTGATATGTGCGAAACACCGAAATAGGACGCGCAGTCACACTGGGATCGACGTGGCCGTACGGATCATGGGCCGTTCCCTGGAAATGATTCTGCAAGCTGTCCTCGATTTCGGCGACGCTGAGTGGATGATCAGGCCGTGCAAACGTCGGAAAGCGGTTGACTTGCTGCTTTTCACCGGACAGTGCATGCGTGTAGCGTCCCTGAAGGTACGCGACCCGCGGATAGTTGTACCCTGCATCCGTGGGATCGTCGCGGCCGAAAATCTTATGAAAGTTGAAGCCCTGACCGCGCTTGCCATCAAACAATCCATGTTGCATTGCCCATCGATCGAGATGCGGCGACGACAGCGCGTTCTCGCGATCGTTCAAGTCGACTTCTCCAAGTCGCGACTGGTTTGCCGAGACGAAGTAACTGTCATCCGGGATACGCTGCGCGAGCCACTCGTGAGCACCGGCGTTTTCAAGGTACCAAGCTTCGCGCTTATCAACGAATGCGACGCCGAAGCCCTCTGCCGACCCGTATCGCTCAATCAGCCGCCCCAACATCAGAACGCCTTCTCGTGCCGTCTTTGCTTGAGGTAGGACGATCGTCGGAATGACTTCCTCGACGACTCCGCCATCCGTCTTGTAGGGATCTGCCTTCAACGTTGCATCGTTGCTGAATATTGTCTCCGTCGCCGATATCCCGACGCCCACATCGTTGAACCCGGACTCTTCGAACCCCGTGCCGTTCGTACGATAGTCTGGGGATCCCGTATAGCCCATCAAGTTGGCGGGCATCTCATAGGAAAACCGATTCTCTAGGCGGCTTCGCAACAGATAGCCATTACGCCGTGGCCTATGATAGACGTAGTCCACAGCAACATTGCCGTTGGCTCCATCGACACTCCGGGCGACGAGGATCGATCCATCGTCGCTTGCATTTCTGCCGACGATGATCGTCGTGCAGGCTATGCTTGTCTGCGCACAAAAAACCAGCGCCAAGGACAATGCCGCTATTTTTTTCATACTAGGAATGTTGTTCGTTAGGGAAGCGCTGATTAGTCGGGTTTGTGCATGATGTTCACTTCTCGGCGTTCGACCTCGCTCTGCTCAACGTTTTCGGGCGCTCAGCATTTTCTTAGTAGGGGTTAGCCGGCCAATTGAAGGCAGTGATCACGTGTTGCTCGACGAAGTGGCACCGTCCTGAAAGCACGGTGCCAGCGGGAAGTTTCGGGGCAAGCGTTGTCTTTAACCGCCCTTGGATCCGGCCGAATCTGAGCCCAGTCAAATCGATTGCGGCGTCGGAGAAGTCGAAGAACGTTCGCACGAT
>JAXDQB010000592.1:0-6167 GCA_034668065.1 Paraburkholderia sp. | reverse complement strand
TCGGGTCGCGCCACGGCCACGGCCGCAGCACCCGCCACAGGCTCCACCGGAAACGCCATCCCCTGCCCGTTCTCCTTAGCGTAGATAGCCAACACGTTGGCCACCTGCACCTCGATCTTGTGCGCCTTGCCCGAGAACCTTGCGCTGAACTCGATCCACTCATTGCCCATTTGCAACTGGCTCGTGGCTTCAAAGCTGACGTTCAGCACTATCTCGTCGTTATGCACGAACTGGCGCGGCACGCGCGTTTGATCATCGACGCGCACCGCGAGGTGCGGCGTGTATCCGTTATCCGTGCACCACTCGTACAGCGCTCGAAGCAGATAAGGCTTCGTTGGAATCTCTTGCATCAACAGTCCTCACACGGAGACGGCGCCACGCCACTACCCCAATAGACGCACGGCAACCGCCCCCTAAACCGCGCAAACCACGCCCAACACCGCCCATTTCAGCGGCGCATCACCTTTTCGGACGGTGTCAGCGCTTCGATATAAGCCGGACGGCTGAAAATACGCTCGGCGTACTTCATCAGCGGCGCAGCATTCTTCGACAGATCAATGCCGTAGTGGTCGAGACGCCACAAGAGCGGCGCAATCGCCACGTCGAGCATCGAAAACTCTTCACCAAGCATGTACTTATTCTTGAGAAAAATCGGCGCAAGCTGCGTCAGGCGGTCACGAATGGCGAGACGCGCCTTTTCGTGGCCCTTCTCTGCGGCCTTCCCCTTTTCATTTTCGAGCGTGCCGACGTGCACGAACAGCTCCTTCTCGAAGTTCAGTAGGAAAAGTCGTGCCCGCGCGCGCTGTACCGGATCGGCCGGCATCAGCTGCGGATGAGGAAAACGCTCGTCAATATACTCGTTGATGATGTTCGATTCGTACAGGATCAAGTCGCGCTCAACCAAAATCGGAACTTGTCCGTACGGATTCATCACCGCAATATCTTCCGGCTTGTTAAAAAGGTCGACATCGCGGATCTCGAAATCCATGCCCTTTTCGAACAAAACCAGCCGGCAACGCTGGGAAAACGGGCACGTAGTGCCGGAATACAGAACCATCATGTCAAAAGTTTCCTCATAAAGCTGAAGGGCCAGCGTGCCGGAAGAGCCGCCGAAACGGCCACCTTCCTTGCACCGGCCCCACACCGGTCACGGCGTGATTTATTTAACGTTCTTCCAGTACGCCGCGTTAAGCCGCCACGCAAAAAACGTCAGCAGGCCCAGAAACAGCAACACCCACACGCCAAGCTGCTTGCGAACGTGCTGCGTCGGCTCGGACATCCAGGTCAGGTAGGCGACGAGGTCGGCCACGGCAGAATCATAATCTACCCGGGACATCGTCCCCGGTTTGTCCTGTTCGAAGCCGGCGAACCGATGCACCTTTTCCCCCGTCTCCGGATTGCTCACATCCTCGAACTTCGCCGTCTGCACGCCTTGCAACTGCCACAGAACGTTAGGCATCCCAACGTTCGGAAAGACCATGTTATTCCATCCCGTCGGCCGCGCATCGTCGCGATAGAAACTGCGCAGATACGTATAGAGCCAATCGCTGCCGCGCGCCCGAGCCTCCACCGACAAATCGGGCGGCGTCACCCCGAACCACGCCTTGGCGTCCTCGGGGCGCATCGCCGCAGTCATCGTGTTGCCGACCTTGTCGGTAGTAAACAGCAGATTCTGCTCGATTTCCTTCTGCGAGATGCCGAGCTGGGTGAGCGCACTGTAGCGCACGAGGCTCGCACTATGGCAACTTAGGCAATAGTTTACAAACAATTGCGCGCCGTGCTGCAGCGAAACCAGATTCGCCGTGTTGTCCGGCGCACGATTGAGCCGATACCCCTCCTCTTGGGCTTGAGCGGGGACGGCGGCAATGCTGATTGTCAGTGCCGCCGCAGCGGCGCCGATTCGGGCAAGCTTCGAAAGCCATGTTTTCATATCGTTGTTCCTCGCTCCCGATTCAATGAGGCGTGTACTGGACCCGCTCGGGCGGCGTCTTGAACTTGCCGAGCCGCGTCCAGAACGGCATGCCGAGGAAGAACATGAAGTAGATCAGCGCGCAAATCTGCGCGATCACCGTCGCAGCCGGCGAAGGCGAACGTGTCCCGATAAACGAGAGCGTCAAGAACACCAGCACGAATATCGCGTAAAAAACTTTGTGAAAGAGCGGCCGGTATCGGATCGATTTCACGGGACTGCGATCCAGCCACGGGAGGAAACACAGCGACAACACCGCCGAGCCCATCACCACGACACCCCAGAGCTTCGAATCGGTCACGTACATGGCGATGACAACAAGCACGGCAAGCACTGGCAGCCCGATCCGCCATTTGCCGCGCGCCCGCGTGAGCGCAAGCAGTCCGAGCAGCGCCACGACGATCATCAACACGATCTTGAACGGATCCGTCGTCGCGCGCAGCATCGCGTAAAACGCGGTGAAGTACCACACCGGCGCAATTTCAGGCGGCGTCTGCATCGGATTAGCCGGGACGAAGTTGTTCTGCTCGAGGAAGTAGCCCCCCATTTCCGGGGCGAAGAAAATGATTGCCGCGAACACCATCAGAAACACGCACGCACCGAAAAAGTCGTGCACGCTGTAATACGGATGGAACGGAATGCCATCGAGAGGGCGACCGTCCGGCCCCTTCTTCGCCTTGATCTCAATACCGTCAGGATTATTCGAGCCTACTTCGTGCAGCGCCACGATATGCACGAAAACGAGGCCAACGAGCACGAGCGGAATCGCAATCACATGAAACGCGAAAAACCGGTTGAGCGTAACGTCCGATACGACATAGTCGCCACGAATCCACAGCGAGAGATCGGGGCCTACGAACGGAATCGCCGAAAAGAGATTCACGATCACCTGTGCGCCCCAATACGACATCTGCCCCCACGGCAACAGGTAGCCGAAGAACGCCTCGGCCATGAGGCACAGGAAGATCGCGCAGCCGAAGATCCACACGAGCTCGCGCGGCTTGCGGTACGAGCCGTAGAGCAGCCCGCGGAACATGTGCAGATAGACGACGATGAAGAACATCGATGCGCCCGTTGAATGCATGTAGCGAATCAGCCAGCCCCACGGCACTTCGCGCATGATGTACTCAACCGACGCGAACGCGAGCGTCGAGTCGGGCTTGTAGTTCATCGTCAGAAAAATGCCGGTGACGATCTGGTTCACGAGCACGATCAGCGCAAGCGAGCCGAAGATGTACCAAAAATTGAAATTCTTCGGCGCGTAGTACTCGGAAACATGCGCCTTCCAGGTCGACGTCATCGGGAAGCGCCGGTCGATCCAGCCGGCGAGCCCCGTGGTTTGCACTTCCTTTTCCGTCGCCATTTACGCTTCTCCTTTTTCGTCCTTACCGATCACGATCGTCGTCTCCGACGCGAACATGTAAGGCGGAATGTCGAGGTTTTGCGGCGCGGGCTTGTTTTTGAAGACGCGGCCGGCCAGATCGTAAGTCGAGCCGTGGCACGGGCACAGGAAACCGCCGGGCCAGTCGCTCGGCAGGTTCGGCTGTGCGCCTTCTTGGAAGCGCGCGACCGGCGTGCAACCCAGGTGCGTGCAAACGGCAACGGCAACGAAGATGTTCTTCTTGTTCTTGGGATCGGGACGTGACCGGTACTCGTTGTTGCAATAGTCCGGCAGCGGCATCGAAAACGGCTTCTTGGTATGGGGATCGGCGAGTTCGTTGTCCGCCTTGGTCACGTCTGCCAACATTTCGTCGGTGCGGTTCACGATCCAGACGGGCTTGCCGCGCCACGCGACCGTCATGAGCTCACCAGGCTTCAGCCCGCTGATGTCCGCCTCCACCGGTGCCCCGGCGGCCTTCGCTTTGTCAGATGGGGCTAAGGAGCTCGCAAACGGGATAACGGCGGCCACGCCTCCAATGCCGCCCGCCACCGTCGTCGCAATCAACCAAGTACGGCGGCTGCCGTCGACGCGTTGCTCTTTGACGAATTCCTCTTCTTTCTCTTGCATCACACGCCCCACGTCTGAGTTGGATTTTCCGTCACGCTTTTCGCCACCGCCGCTAGTGTGCGGGAATGGAGTTGGCATTTACAAGAGCCTCTCGACAAAAAGCGTGCGAAGCGCTTGTTATTTAAGGGTTTCCACCCGATGTCGATACGCTTCGCTTCTTCTCTAGGCATTCCATACAGAGCACGGACGCTCTTGCGGTACAACCCGAATCGCATATCCATTCAAACTGGATTATCGATATCGATAAAAACGTGCTCGAGATCGAAACGCTCGGACAGATGCGCACCGACTGCCTGTACGCCATAGCGCTCCGTCGCATGATGCCCGGCGCCAACGAAGGCGACGCCGCTCTCCGCGGCGATATGCATCGTCGGCTCGGAGACTTCCCCCGTCAGGAAGACGTCGGCACCGGCGTCGATCGCGGCTTCGAAATAGTTCTGCGCGGCTCCCGTGCACCACGCGACGCGCCGCAGCTCTTTGTCCGGATCGCCGAGCACGAGCGGCGCGCGGCCAAGCATTTGCTCCACTTGCGCCACGAAGTGCGCGAGCGTGATCGGCATCGGCAGCGTTGCCATCCAGCCGAGATCGTCGGCACCGAAACGCACATCCGCGATCAAGCCCATGCGCGCGCCCAGCTGAGCGTTGTTGCCGTGCTCGGGATGCGCATCAAGGGGCAAATGATAGGCAAAAAGGCTAATGTCGTTGGCCAGCAAGAGCTTCAAGCGGCGATACTTGCGCCCCGTGATCTGCGGCGCTTCGCTGCGCCAGAAATAGCCGTGATGCACGAGCACGGCGTCCGCGCCCCACTCCAGTGCGGCTTCGAGGAACGCCAGGGACGCGGTCACCCCGCTTGCGATCTTCTCGACACGGCGACGCCCTTCGACCTGCAGCCCGTTCGGACAGTAGTCCTTGAACCGCCCGATTTCGAGCATCCCGTTCAAGTACAATTCAAGCTCGATTCGATCCATAGAAACCTCGATTGTTCAAATGCTTAGACGCTTCTGGCTATTCTTCGCCCAAGCGGTGACGGTGCTGCTCGCACTGATGTTCATCGTGGTGACGCTGAAGCCGCAATGGCTGCAGCGTCAAGGCCAATTCGGCGAGCAGCTCGCCTCGCCGATCGTCGCGCTGCGCGAAATCGCGCCGGGGACGGGCTCAGGCTCGGCTTCCCCGCCGAGTTCCTATGCCGATGCGGCCCAGAAAGCGATGCCGGCCGTGGTCAACGTGTTCTCCGGCAAGGGCGGATCGCTGCCGCCCATTCCGCAAGCGAACGACCCGCTGTTCAGGTACTTCTTCGGCAACCCGAAAGGCGGCCAGCAGCCGCCGGAAGAGCCGGCGACAAACCTGGGTTCCGGGGTCATCGTCAGCTCGGAAGGCTATATTCTAACGAATCAACATGTCGTCGATGGGGCAGACCAGATCGAGATCGCCCTCGCCGATGGCCGCAGAACGAACGCGAAGGTGGTTGGAGTCGATCCCGAAACAGACCTCGCCGTGCTGAAGATCAACGTGGCGAACCTGCCGACGATCACGCTTGGCCGGATGGACGAAGCGCGTGTAGGCGATGTCGTGCTTGCGATCGGCAACCCGTTCGGCGTGGGCCAGACGGTGACAATGGGCATCATAAGCGCGCTCGGGCGCAACCATCTCGGCATCAACACGTTCGAAAACTTCATTCAGACCGATGCACCGATCAACCCCGGCAACTCGGGCGGCGCCCTCGTCGACGCCCGCGGCCACCTTATCGGCATCAACACCGCCATCTACTCGCGCTCAGGCGGCTCGCTGGGGATCGGCTTCGCCGTACCCGTGTCAACGGCGAAAAGCGTGCTCGAAAGCATCATCACGACGGGCACAGTCACACGCGGCTGGATCGGCGTCGAGCCGCAGGACGTGACGCCCGCCATCGCCGAGTCGTTTGGGCTGGAACAAAGGGGTACGATCGTCGCCGGCGTGCTGCAAGGCGGGCCGGCCGACAAAGCCGGTATCAAGCCCGGCGACGTTCTGCTCGACGTCAACGGCCAGGAAATCACCGATACCACGCGCTTGCTCAACGTTATCGCGCAAATCAAGCCGGGCACGGACGCCAGAATTCACTTGAAGCGCAAGAGCAAAGAGCTGGAAGTCAACGTAACGATCGGCAAGCGTCCGCCGCCCAAGCCAGGCAGCGACACGGGTTCGCAGTCCGAC
>JAXDQB010000591.1:0-12883 GCA_034668065.1 Paraburkholderia sp. | reverse complement strand
CATGCGAGCGTTATTCCGTCCAGAACACCCACCGCGGGAAATGAGTCATGCTGAAATGACAATGCCGGCCCGCCGAACGTCTGACGGGCCTTCTGCGTGGGTGACCTGTGCGGCCCCCAATACGATGCGACCTATCTGCCGTGATCGCTCTGCGCGCTACCGACATCACGCGAAGAACGATCGATGGCAGGGCATTTAGTGTTTGACGAGCACGACCTTGCCGCGGAACCAGTAGTACTGGAACAAGTTGTAGCAGATCATGATCGGAAAGACGATGCCGATGCCGAACAACATGAAGACTAGCGTTGTGCTATTCGATGCCGCCGCTTCGATCGTAAGCTGTCCCGGGACAATGTTGGGAAAGAGACTGACTGCGAGGCCCGCGAACGACGCAACGAACAGAACCATCGAACCGTTGAACGGGCCGCTCTCGCCACCCACATTGACCGAATACACGATGTAGAAGAACGCGAGTGCCGCGACGATGGCGAGGGCGACCAGCAGATGAAACACGCTCGCGTCGGCCCAGCGTCCGGTACCGACCGGGCTAAGCTTGAAGGTGCCGATCGACACGACAATCGCGCAGATCACCGTCGTAAAGACGGAAATGACCGAATAGCGGCGCGCCGCTTGCTCCACCTTGCCGGTGGTCTTCTTGACGCGCCCTGTGGCGCCCAGCAGGACGTAACCCGACACGACGCCGATCGCCGTCACTGCGACGAAGCCCAGATTGAGGTTGCCGGGCAGCATCCCCGTGATGACCTTGCCGAGAATGACGCCCTGACTTCCTGCTGCGAGCAGGCTGCCAATGCCGAACACGCGGTCCCACATCGGCCTGCGCCCGGACGCCGCATGGCGGAATTCGATAGCGGCGCCGCGCATGATGAAACTCGCGATCAAGACCATCACCGGGACGTACAAGTCCGAGAGCAGCATCGCGTATGCGGCCGGGAATGCACCGAAAAGAGCGCCGCCGAGGACGACCAGCCAGGTTTCGTTCGCGTCCCAGACGTGTCCGATCGATTGGACCATCATGTCGCGGTCCGATTCTTTCGACCGAAACAGGCTGAGAATGCCGACGCCAAGATCGAAGCCGTCCGTAATGACATACAAGACGAGCATTAGCCCAATGAGGCCGAACCACGCATTGCTCAATAAGGTTTGTGACGTGACAGGATTCATTTCCGTTACCTTTGCTTGGTGGAGCGGCACGAAGAATCTACTTCGTGCCACTGCTTTTAGTAGTCGACCGTGGCGTGCGCGTGACTCGGGCGCACCGGCTCAGCCGGGGGCACGAGCGCGAGATCGGGGCCGGTTCTCATCCACTTGCGTGCGAAGATGAAGAACGACGCGATCAGAATCACGTAGAAGCAGGAGAACATCACCATGCTGCCGCTAATTGCACCGGCCGATACATTCGAAGCCGCGTTTTCGGTCCGCATCAGACCGTAGACAAGCCATGGCTGGCGACCGACTTCGCGCACAATCCAGCCACACTCCACCGCGATATAGGGCAGCGGAATCGCCAGGACCCATGCAAGCAGCAGCTTGCGTCGCGCCAGCAGCGCATCGAGCCGGCCACGTGCCTTGTACATGGCGAATGCGGTCCAAAACGCCAACACCATGAACAGGAAGCCGATACCCGCCATCGCACGGAACGTGTAGTAGAGCAACGGCAACATCGGAGGCTGGTCCGCCACGGGAATGTCGGCAAGCCCCTTCACCTGTCCATGCAGCGAGTGCGTACCAAGCAGGCTTAGCAGGCCCGGTACTTCGATCGACCAGTCATTGCCCTGCTTTTTCGCGTCCGGCCATGCGAGGAGCGACCAAGACGCACCGGTTCCCGGCGCATTGGTTTGCCAATGGCCTTCGATCGCCGCGCCCTTGGCAGGCTGCGTCTCAAACACGTCAACGCCGCTCGAATCTCCAAGCCAAATTTGAACGGGAGCGATGAACACGAGAAGAAGCAGTGCGAGCTTGAAGGAGCGCACGAAAAACTCCGCGTTGCGGCGCTTGAACAAGTGGTATGCCGATATGCCCGCAATCACCACCAGGCCGGTTTCAAGCGCGGCAAACCACATGTGCGAAGCACCCCATGGCATATCGGGATTGAAGATGGCCTTCACATAGTCGGTCACCGCCAGCTTGCCGTTGACCACAGTAACGCCCGCGGGGGTTTGGAGCCACGAGTTCGCAACCATGATCCAGAACGCCGAAAGCGACGAGCCGAACGCAACCATTGCAGTCGCAAAGAGATGCACGCCTTTGGGCACGCGTCCCCAACCGAGCATCATGACCCCGACGAAGCCGGCTTCGAGCATAAACGCCATCGCCCCTTCAAAGCCGAGGATGTTGCCGAAGAACTGTCCTGTGTACTCAGAAAAAGGCCCCCAGTTAGTGCCGAACTGGAATTCCATCGGGATACCGCTCACCACGCCAACAGCGAAGTTGAGCAGCAGAAGCTTGCCCCAGAAGCGCGCATGCCGATACCAGACGACATCACTCGTGCGCACCCAGAGTATTTCGACGACGAGCAGAAACGCAGAAAGGCTGATCGTGAGGATCGGCCACAAGATGTGAAACACTGCGGTCAACGCAAACTGGCCGCGCGCAAGGTGTATGGCTTCGACTGGCATGTCGCTCACTACGAAAGTTGACGTGCACTGACGTGCGCGTCCGGTGTTAAAAGGCGTCGCCCCCTCGGGCAGCGACAGGGTGACGTCGCGTGCACTTGGTTGCCCAGGCCGCGACCTCATCGTTCATCCATGAATGAAGATTAAGGCCAGGCGGTCATGAACTGAACGCACAAATCAGCGGGCTTAAAAAGAGCACAGTTTAATTTATCGAAGGTAAAACTGCTGCATTGCATCGCGGACGAAATGTCGCATGCGCTGCTCGAAGCAATTCACCGGGTCGCACTTAAAATAGCGCCTAATCGACAAAATGCGCGTCACATGCGCCAAAACGTCGCAGAAGGAAGGCGATGGTCGCGCGTCCACGCTCGATTCGCTGGCGCGAATCACTGATGCGTCAAGTTCGCCGAAAAGATCTCGCCTAAAAATTATATTTTTATGAAAAAGTGAATTCCGGATTAAAGCGATTCCGATTTCACTCAGTCTCATTTTCGAATGCCAATCCGCCCGCCATCTACGCACCGAATTCGGCAGCGGCGCCAATGCGGAGGAAATCGATAGCAGGTTCCCCGACATCGATCGACACAATGGACCCGCCAAGACTCAACGGATTACTCCACCCTTGCGAATTGAGCCGTGTCGCCGGCCTTTCGTCTGAAGGGGGCGCAACGCGCAGCGCTGATCAGCGGCTTTGCCACTCCGGACGCATCGTCAGAGAAGATCATACAAAGCATCTCCAGTACCGCCTGTGCGCGGGCATCGGCAATCGAGTAAAAAATCGAACGCGATGCTCTGCGCGTCTTCACCATGCCGCCTTTGCGCAGCTGCGCAAGCTGCTGAGAAAGTGCGGGCTGCTGGATGTCAAGCTCCTCTTCCAACTGTCCCACCGAGCGCTCGCCGAGCGCAATCTGGCACAGCAGTTGTATTCGACCGGCATTGCCAAGCAAACGGAGCAACTCGGCGGCGTCGGCGGCCTTGGGTTTCAGTGCATCAAGTTTCTGCGCGGGCGTCATTATCGCTCCTTCCGCTGTTGGAAATACCAGGGAGCGTCGTCACAGCCTGCCTCCAGCGCCTCATCGAGCGTTGTCGGCACGGGCTCGAGCAGCGGCATGTCGTCGCACCAGCCCTCAGGAGCGGAGGCGCCAGTGCTTTCTGCCGCCTGCAAGGCCTTGACAAGGCGCAGCTGCTCACCGACCGAGCGGCCCACGTTCATCGGGTACCAAGTCATAGCTCTGACGATACCGTGCGGGTCGATCACATAACTGGCGCGCACCGTCGCGGCATCGGGCGAATGAGGATTCAGCATGCCGTAGGCATTGGCAATCGCCATTGACGGGTCTTCGACAACCGGGAATGTTACCTTCACACCAAACCGCTCGTGGATGTCGCGCAGCCATGCCAAATGGGCGAACAGGCTATCGACCGAGACGCCGAGCAGCTTGCAGCCGATCGCCTCGAAGGCTGGTTTCGCCTTGGCAAGGCTCACGAACTCGCTCGTGCAGACGGGTGTGAAATCCGCGGGATGCGCGAATAAGAGCAGCCAGCTCCCACGGTAGTCGTTCAGCGAACGCTCGCCGCAGGTCGTGCGAGCGGTAAAGCCCGGTGCCGGATCCCCGATGCGCAGCGGCTTCGGTCCGGCGATGGGAAGTGCAGCGATGTTGTCCATGGCGCTTCGTCGAGTGGGGCTGAAGATAGGGCCAAGGCAATGACAAGGCCATCGTTTCATTCATAGTTGCATTATCTATGAACCCATGTATATTTTGTCGCCGAACTGAGCTAAGGAGGGCGCCATGCCGACCGACAACTTCGACCTGGCGCACAGAGAAGCCAGCAGGATCATCGAGGCCGCATTACCTGACGCCGAGCGGCGACCGGCCGTTCAATCCTTCTTTGACGAGGCGACCAACACGGTCAGTTATGTCGTGCGCGACCCCGCGTCCCGCACCTGCGCCGTCATCGACAGCGTATTGGATTTCGATGCCCCGTCCGGCCGGACATCCACGCGGGCAGTCGACGCGCTCGTCGATTACATAAAATCTGAAGGTTTGAGCGTTCAATGGCTGCTCGAGACGCATGCCCATGCAGACCATCTTTCGGCAGCGCCTTACCTTCACGAAAAGCTGGGAGGGCAGATGGCCATCGGCCATGAGATCCTCCGCGTCCAGCAGGTGTTCGGAAAAATATTCAATGCGGGCAGCGATTTCGCCCGGGACGGGAGCCAGTTCGACCACCTGTTCGGCGATGGCGAGCGCTTTCAGATCGGTACGCTTCAGGCAATCGCGCTGCACGTGCCAGGCCATACCCCCGCTTGCCTCGCCTACGTCATCGGGGACGCGGTGTTTCCGGGCGACACCCTGTTCATGCCCGACTACGGCACGGCTCGCTGCGATTTTCCAGGCGGGGACGCGCGCCAACTCTATCGCTCCATTCGCAGGCTGA
Source organism: Paraburkholderia sp. (assembly GCA_034668065.1). GTDB lineage: Bacteria > Pseudomonadota > Gammaproteobacteria > Burkholderiales > Burkholderiaceae > Trinickia. The sequence goes on along the minus strand of JAXDQB010000591.1, from coordinate 7,811 downwards.
CCTCTTTGCCCGAAGCGACACGTGTTTTCGTGTGCCACGACTACAAGGCGCCAGGCCGCGATCAATTCGCATGGGAAACGACGATCGGCGCTGAGCGCTCATCGAATGTTCACATTCGCGACGGCGTCAGCGAAGACGAATTCGCGGAGGCGCGCAACCGTCGCGATGCCTCGTTGCCAATGCCGAAACTGCTGCTGCCGTCCGTGCAGGTGAACATGCGCGCAGGCCGCTTTCCGCCGCCGGATGACAACGGCGTGAGTTACCTGAAGGTACCCGTAAATGCCCTGTGAGTTTGCATGCCGGAGCTTCACGTGCATTGCTGCCATTTATTGATTAGTAATCCTTACAACCCGAACCATGGTGACTCCTCCACGCGGCGAGATGCTTTCCGACTTGCCTCAGATTGCCCCTAGCGAACTGCAACCGGCGCGCACGACTTCGATCGATCAATGCGACGTGCTGATAGTAGGCGGCGGAGCTGCCGGTTTAGCCACCGCAGCAAGCCTGCTCAAACGGCGCCCGTCGCTTGCAGTCACTGTCGTCGAGCCCTCGCAAACGCACTACTATCAGCCCGGCTGGACGATGGTCGGCGGGGGCGTTTTCAAGCCCGAACAGACGTTTCGCGCCATGGCCGACGTGATGCCTCGCGGGGTGACCTGGGTTCAAGTGGCGGCAACGGGCTTCGATCCAGACAATAACGAAATCAGCCTTGCAAACGGGCGCCGCATCCGGTACCGCGCACTGGTCGTTGCCACCGGTCTGAAACTCGACTGGGACGCGATTGCCGGACTGCGCGAGAGCTTGGGTCACCACGGAGTCACCTCCAATTACGATTTAAAGACTGCGCCGTATACGTGGAAGCTGGTGAATGAAATGAAGCGGGGTACCGCGCTCTTCACGCAACCACCGATGCCGATCAAGTGCGCGGGCGCACCGCAGAAAGCCATGTATCTGTCGGGCAGCCACTGGTTCGACGAGGGACGCCTCGCCGACATCAACATCGAGTTTCATACGGCAGCCGCAGTGCTTTTCGGCGTAAAGGAATACGTTCCTGCACTGATGAAGTACGTATCCAAGTACCGGGCCGATCTTCACTTCGGTTCACGCCTCGTGTCGGTCGACGGTCCACGTAAGGTGGCCACGTTTGCTGTGACCTTGGCGGACGGGCGCACCATGGAGCAAAGCCGCTCCTTCGATTTGCTGCACGTTTGTCCGCCGCAGCGTCCCATTGATGTCGTGAGGGAGAGCCCGCTTGCCGGTGAAGGAGGTTGGGTGGATGTGGACCCCGCCTCGCTTCGGCACAAGCGCTATACAAATATCTTCGCCCTGGGTGACGCCACGAACACGCCGAATGCCAAGACCGCCGCGGCGGCACGCAAGCAGGCGCCCGTCGTCGCCGAAAATCTTGTGGCATTGCTCGGCGAGCGTCCGTTGCCGGCCCGGTATGACGGCTACGGATCCTGCCCACTTACGGTAGAGCGGGGCAAGATCGTGCTGGCGGAGTTCGGCTACGGCGGCAAGCTGATGCCTTCATTTCCACAATGGCTCATCGACGGCACTCAACCATCCCGGCTTGCCTGGCATCTCAAGGAACAAGTGCTCCCCGAACTCTATTGGAGGTGCATGCTGCGCGGCAGGGAATGGCTGTGCGAGCCCGCAATGCTGGACGAGCACGTCGCAGGTTCCAGCAAAGGTTAATTACGTTACATATAAAATGAGTCGGTCCGAAAGAGAGACAAACGCGCAATGACGACCGAAACCACTGACATGCGACAAAGAATTCTCACCGGCATCACCACGACAGGCATCCCTCATCTTGGCAACTACATCGGTGCGATCCGGCCTGCAATAGCGGCCAGTTCGACACCGACCACCGAATCTTTCTTCTTTTTGGCAGACTATCACGGCCTGGTGAAGTGCGACGACCCGGTGCGCCTTTCCGAGTCTCGAATCGAAGTCGCCGCCGCCTGGCTGGCAGCGGGCCTCGACCCCGCACGCACCTATTTCTATCGCCAAAGCGACGTTCCGGAAACTTTGGAGCTTTACTGGCTGCTGACTTGCCTAACCTCCAAGGGGCTGATGAATCGTGCCCACGCCTACAAGGCTGCGATCGATAGCAACGAATCGGAAGGCGAGGACATCGATGCGGGCGTCACCATGGGACTCTATTGCTATCCGATCCTGATGGCGGCCGATATCCTGCTCTTTCGTGCACACAAGGTGCCCGTTGGCCGAGACCAACTTCAGCACCTGGAAATGACGCGCGACATTGCACAGCGCTTCAATCAGCTATTTGGCGGCGGCAAGCAAGTATTGACGCTTCCTGAAGCCGTGGTCAGCGAAGAGGCGGTCCTGCCCGGCCTCGACGGACGAAAGATGAGCAAGAGCTACGGAAACACTATTCCCTTGTTCGCTGGCGGCGATCAGGCGTTGGTGGCCGGCGTCTCGAAAATCGTCACCGACTCGAGATTGCCGGGCGAACCGAAGGATCCAGACTCGAACCCGATCTTTGCGCTTTACTCGGCGTTCGCCGGTGTTGAAGCAGCCACAGCCTTTCGAGCAGAACTCGCAGGCGGCTTGGGCTGGGGCGAAGCCAAATCTCGGCTGGTCCAATGCATCGAGAACGAACTCGCGCCGATGCGCGAGCATTATGATGCACTCATGACGAACACAGGCCAGATCGAGGACACCCTGCAAGCGGGTGCCGAAAAGGCGCGCGTGCTCGCACGTTCATTGTTGGAGGAGCTACGCGATGCAATCGGGCTGCGCAGCTTTAAGTCCGTGCAGGTGGGTGACGAGCGGGCTTTCTCGGCGCCGGCCAAAACGGCCCCTGTGACACCCAAACCCCCGACGATGCGCCAATACCGGGAGGCCGACGGCAGCTTTCACTTCAAGCTCATTGCCAACGGCGCAACCGTGCTTCTTAAGGGCGGCCCCTTCGGCAGTGGAGCCGAAGCCGGCCGCTGCATTCGGGCATTGCGCGATACAGCCGGCGATACGCAAGGACTGCCGGAGCAAGTGAGCATCAATGGCGAGTTGTCCGCTGATCACGTCGAAGCCGGCCTGCGGGCATGGATCGATTCGTCTGCCGAGTGAGTGACGAGGGCGAGCCGCGCTCTTCGTCGGCCGCCCATCGGCGTCGGAATGCCCTATAACACCTGTAAGACAGCAAAGGAATGCGCCCGTGACGCCGCACTCCTTTCCAACCGAGGGTGCTATGACAAACGCCATGCATACCGCGCCGACACCCGACCCGCTCGCCGATCCGACGCGCGACCCCGAAGGCGAGCCGCTCACCCCTCCGTCGCCCGGCCATCACAACGATGAGCCGCAGCGCCCGGAAGGGCCGCCCGACAAGGATCCCGTTTGAACACGCCGATCTGACACGCCGCCTCCGGCACCGTCCTTCTCCATCGGGTTGACCAAGCCGGCGCGCCGGCTTGGCCCAAACACGCCACCACACGCCTGATGTGAATGGCAAATGTCGCGCAAGCAGTTGCGCGCGCCGGCACAAAATTTCCCCCCGTTCACTGCCTCCATTGACGGCCGATCAAGGCCCGAGGACTAGAAACAACCGGCCGTCATCTCGCTCGCTCGGTCGCGCGGTCGAAAACCGAATGCTTCGCCGACATCATTACGGTTTCATTACAATGCGCATGATGCATCAACCGATCCTTATTGATGCCTTCGCCCACCCTCTACCGTCGCCCTCCCGAAATGCTGCCCAAGAAGTCATTGAAACCGCCGCTTGCCCCGTTCGAGAGAAACGCCGTCCTCGCGCCGCGCCTTCCTGCTTGGCGTTCCTCGCTCGTTGTCGCGCTGCTCAGCCTTGCATTCGCCGCACTGCTATCCCGAGCGCTGTGGGTGCAGATCGTCGAACACGATTTTTATGCTGCGCAAGGTCAAAAGCGTCATCGGCTGACGCTCGAGCTCGACGCAATGCGCGGACAGATCGTCGATCGAAATGGCTCACTTTTGGCAGTGAGCTTGACTACCTATGAAATCTGGGCCGAACCGGAGCGCGTCGAGCTTTCCGCATATGCGGTCCTTGCCCAATCACTTTCGATTCCGATGTCCGAACTGGAGAAACGCCTGGCTTCGGAGCGTGCTTTTGTATTGCTCAAGCGCGATGTCGACTTGCAAACCGCGAATGAAATAGCGCGTCTTGCATTGGCGGGGGTGACACAGGTCGCGGCATCGAAGCGCTTTTATCCTGAAGGTGACTCGGTCGCGCATGTCGTTGGGTTCACCGGCACTGATAACAACGGTTTAGAAGGCGTCGAACTGGCCGCAAACGCGACATTGAACGGCCAAGCCGGCGCACGCGATGTCATACGAGACCGGCTGGGGCGCATCGTCCACGAGCTTGGGCCCCTCGTACCCGCACACCATGGCGAAACCGTCCGCCTTACCATCGATCGTCGCATTCAGCAGCTTGCCTATGCTCAGCTCCAGGCCGCGCTGGCACAGCACGATGCGCAGGCCGGCAGCGCCGTCGTGCTCGATGCGCGAAACGGCGAAATTCTCGCGCTTGCGAACGCGCCGAGCTTCGATCCCAACCGACAGGCGCATCGTACCGGACGCGCATTGCGCAATCGGGCACTGACCGATACTTTCGAGCCCGGCTCGACGATCAAGCCGCTGGCCGTTGCGCTTGCGCTCGACGCGGGCAAAGTGCTGCCGACGACGCGGGTCGACACGGCGCCCGGACATTACACGATCGGCCGCAATGCGATTCACGACACATCGAATCACGGCACCATCACCATTGCCGATGCGCTCATCAAATCGAGCAACGTAGCGATGGCAAAGCTCGCGCTGAACATGCCCGCCGAACGAATCTGGGACAAGTATCGGGAGTACGGCATTGGCCTGGCGCCCCCGTTGCCGTTTCCGGGTGTGGCCCCGGGAAAGCTGCGGCCGTGGCAAAGCTGGCGGCCGATCGAGCAAGCGACGATGGCGTACGGCTATGGTCTCTCGACGTCGCTGCTGCAAATTGCGCAGGCATATACGGCGTTCGCCGGCGACGGCACGCTGCGCCCGGTGACGCTCATTGCCAGCGGCAACGCTTCGTCGTCCGCTTCGTCGGTCGACCCGCTACCCGCGCCCACCGGCCCGCGCGTGACGACGCCCAAGACCGCGGCGGCGATACGCGAAATGCTCGAGGCCGCCGCGGCGCCGGGCGGCACGGCTCGGGCGGCGCGCATCAAAGGCTATCGGGTTGGCGGCAAGACGGGCACAGCCTGGAAGCATGTGGGCACCGGCTATGCGAAAGGGAAGTACCGGTCGCTATTCGTCGGCATGGCACCGATCGACGCGCCGCGCGTTATCGTCGCGGTGATGATCGACGAGCCGAAGGGCGGCGCATTCTACGGCGGCAGAGTGGCCGCCCCCGTGTTCGCTTCGATTGCGGGTGGTGCATTGCATCTGCTGGGCGTGCCGCCGAATATTTGAGCGGCTGTTTTGCCGCTTTCCGCCGATCGCTCAGAGGCAACTGAAGATGGCGGCGGTGCCCCCCCACATGTCCCTTGTTTTCGCCACCAAACGTACTAACGTTCTGATTACGGCCACGAGCCGCGGATTAAGGTGAACGCTCGCCCGCGCACCAACACAAGGTGCATCGACGTGCGATCGAAGAACGAGAAGGACCTCGATCATGGCCACGGTCGCAAGTTTTTCGATCGAACACACTCAATACCTCGACGCCGAGGGCAACCCGACTCAATCCCTGCCCGCTTTCGCGCAAGACGTGGCAACGCTTGTCGACTTCTATCGCGCAATGGTCCTGACACGCGCGTTCGACACCAAGGCCGTAACGCTGCAGCGCACCGGCAAGCTCGGCACCTTCGCTTCCGCACTGGGGCAGGAAGCAGTGGGTGTCGGCGTCGCTGCCGCGATGCAACGCGACGACGTGCTGTTCCCCTCCTACCGCGACCATGCCGCGCAGCTGCTGCGCGGCATCACGATGACGGAAAGCCTGCTCTATTGGGGCGGCGATGAGCGAGGCAGCGACTTCAGTGCCGCCCGCCACGACTTTCCAATATGTGTGCCGATCGGCACGCAGGTCTGTCATGCCGCGGGCGCGGCATATGCGTTCCAGCTGCGCGACGAGCCTCGGGTCGCGGTGACCATGGTCGGCGACGGCGGCACCTCAAAGGGGGATTTCCACGAAGCGATGAATATGGCTGGCATTTGGCGCGCACCGCTTGTCATCGTCGTCAACAATAACCAATGGGCAATTTCGATGCCGCGTGCCAGGCAAACTGCCGCATCGACGCTCGCGCAAAAGGCCATCGCGGCCGGCATCGAAGGGCTGCAGGTGGATGGCAACGATGTCGTCGCCGTCCACGACGCCGTTTTGCGCGCGCTCGACAAAGCTCGCCGCGGTGACGGCCCGACGCTCATCGAAGCGCTTAGCTACAGGCTCGGCGATCATACGACGGCTGACGACGCCACGCGTTATCGCGACCCCGACACCGTGGCACGCCAATGGGAAAACGAGCCGGTCGCACGCTTGCGCAAGTATTTGATGAAGCTCGGCGCATGGTGCATGGCACAGGAGGAAGCGCTCGGCAAGAGCACGCTTGCGCAAGTCGAGGCCGCTGTTCAGGAGTACTTATCGATAGCGCCGCCAGATGCTTCCTCAATGTTTTCCCACCTCTATGCGGCGCTACCGCATGCGCTTGAAGAACAGCTTTCGACGGCACTACGCTTTGCACCCGACGAAAGGGAGCGTGACGATGGCTGATTTGAACCTCGTCGAAGCGGTCAACCTAGCGCTCGCATACGAACTCGAGCACGACGCTTCCGTCGTGCTGCTGGGTGAGGACATCGGGACAAATGGCGGCGTGTTCCGTGCGACGCTCGGTTTGCAGGAACGGTTCGGTGCGGAGCGAGTCATCGATACGCCGCTCGCTGAGGCGGCAATTGCGGGCACCGCCGTCGGCATGGCTGCGATGGGTTTGCATCCCGTCGCCGAGATCCAGTTCACCGGGTTCATCTACCCCGCGATCGACCAGGTGATCAATCATGCGTCGCGGCTGCGTCATCGTACGCGCGGGCGCCTCGCATGTCCTATGGTCATCCGTTCGCCGTGCGGCGCAGGCATCCATGCGCCAGAGCACCATTCGGAAAGCCCGGAGGCATTGTTCGCACACATTCCGGGTTTGCGCGTCGTCATGCCCTCGTCCCCTGAGCGCGCCTATGGCTTGCTGCTCGCTGCGATACGCGATCCGGATCCCGTCATCTTTCTCGAACCGACGCGGCTTTACCGGCTCTTCAGGACGCCTGTCGACGACACCGGGGCCGCGCTGCCGCTCGATAGCTGCTTCATTCTGCGAGAAGGCGCGGACGTCACCCTCGTCAGCTGGGGCGCCACGGTCCAGGAAGTGCAAAAGGCTGCCGACGAACTGGCCGGCGCAGGCATTTTGGCAGAGATCGTCGACGTGGCGACGCTCAAGCCGCTCGACGTGGATACCATCGTTGCCTCCGTCGAGAAGACGGGGCGCTGCGTCATCGTTCACGAAGCGCCGCGAACCTGCGGAGTAGGCGCGGAGATCGCCGCGACTCTCGCGGAACGAGGGCTTTACTCGCTTCTCGCGCCCATCGAACGCGTCACCGGCTACGACGTCGTCGTACCGCTCTTTCGGCTTGAAGCGCAGTACATGCCGAGCGTCGCGCGCATCGTGAGCGCAGTCATGAAAACGCTCGAGGCATCGTCATGAACATCTTCAAGCTGCCCGACCTCGGCGAAGGTCTGCAGGAGGCCGAAATTATCGACTGGCATGTGGAGGAAGGCGACGAGGTCAAAG
>JAXDQB010000590.1:0-3372 GCA_034668065.1 Paraburkholderia sp. | reverse complement strand
CAGGTCTGTCGGAGTTCGCGCTGTTCTACATCGGCGGCATCATCAAGCATGCTCGCGCACTGAACGCGATCACGAACCCGACGACGAACTCGTACAAGCGTCTCGTGCCGCACTTCGAAGCGCCTGTGAAGCTGGCTTACTCGGCACGCAACCGCTCGGCTTCGATCCGCATTCCGCATGTGTCGAACCCGAAGGGGCGCCGTATCGAAACGCGTTTCCCTGATCCGATGGCGAACCCGTACCTCGCGTTCTCGGCGCTGATGATGGCCGGTCTCGATGGCGTGCAGAACAAGATTCATCCGGGCGAAGCCGCGGACAAGAATCTTTACGACTTGCCGCCGGAAGAAGACGCAAAGATCCCGACCGTCTGCGCCGGTCTCGACCAGGCACTCGAGGCGCTCGACAAGGACCGCGAGTTCTTGACGCGTGGCGGCGTTTTCACGGATGCGATGATCGACGCTTACCTGGAGTTGAAGGAAGGCGAACTGCAACGTTACCGCATGACGACGCACCCGATCGAGTTCGAGATGTACTACTCGCTGTAAGCAGTGCGGCGCGCAACGCCTTCGCTCGTAGGCGTTGTGCGCAACGCTTGCGATCGGTCTCGAAGGGACGGCGGCGCCGTCCCTTTTTTGTTCGCCCTATTCGTTGGTCAGTGTTGCGAGTGGCCAATGGCCGTGATTCCACGATGGTGCTCAAAAAATTGATCAAACCGAGAAGGGGGCACGGTGAGCCCCTTACCGACGACGCTGCACTGGCTGCGTCGGGGTTGCTGCCTGGGCTGGAGGCGCTGCCGACCGTTGCGCTTGTTCTCGAAAAGCGTACCCTGCGGGTTGCGTTTGCAAACCCCATGGCCGAGTCGATGCTCGACCTGTCGCGGCGCCAGCTCATGCAAATGTCGTGGCCCGATGTATTCGCCAACGGCGACGAGATCGTCGAAACGATCTCGGCCATCGCCGAGCACCGTTTCCATGCGACGCATCTCGACGCCGTCTTTGAGCGGTCCGGTCGCGAAGCGCTGCACATGCACGTCGTTGTCGGATTCCTCGAGAGCGCGCCCGACTATGTGCTGCTAGAGCTTTTCGAAAACGAGCGTCACCTTCGCACCGATCGGGAAGAGCGTATTCAAGATCTGACGTCGGCCAACAAGCAGTTGATCCGTAATCTCGCGCACGAGATCAAGAATCCGCTCGGCGGTATTCGAGGCGCGGCGCAGCTGCTCGAATTCGAGCTCGACGCGCGGGAGCGCCATGATTTGCGCGAGTACACGCAGGTCATCGTCAAAGAATCGGACCGCCTTCAAACGCTGGTCGATCGCTTGCTGGAACCGCACCGGCATCCGCACATCGTCGGCGACGTCAACATTCATGAGGTCTGCGAGCGCGTACGCGCGCTGATTATGGCCGAGTTTCCGCGCGGGCTCACAATCGAGCGCGACTATGACGTGAGCGTGCCCCAACTGCGCGGTGACAAGGAGCAGTTGATCCAGGCTCTACTCAATATCGTGCGCAATGCCGCGCAGGCACTGCGCGAGCGTATCAGCCAAGGCGATGCGCGCATCGCGTTGCGCACACGCGTCGCACGCAAGGTCACCATTGCGAAAAGGTTGTGCAAGCTGGCATTGGACTTGCATGTTATCGACAACGGTCCAGGAATTCCCGAAGAGATTCGTGAACGCATCTTTTATCCGCTCGTCTCCGGACGCGAGGGCGGCAGCGGGTTGGGTCTCACGCTCGCGCAGACCTTCGTGCAGCAGCACGATGGGCTGATCGAAGTGGAAAGCCGCTCCGGACACACGGAGTTTCAGATTTTGTTGCCGCTCGACTATTGAATAACGACCACTGTATGAAGCCGATCTGGATAGTAGACGACGACCAATCGATCCGCTGGGTGCTGGAAAAAGCGCTGGCGCGCGAAAATCTTGCGACCCGCAGCTTCGCCAACGTGCGCGAGGCGCTCGCCGCGCTCGAGCATGACAAGCCCCAGGTGCTCGTGTCCGACATCAGGATGCCAGGCGCGTCGGGCCTCGAATTGCTGCAGGCGATTCGCGAACGGTTGCCGGAATTGCCCGTCATCATCATGACGGCCTACTCCGATCTCGATAGTGCCGTCGCCGCGTTTCAGGGCGGCGCGTTTGAGTACCTTGCGAAACCGTTCGACATCGATCGTGCGGTTGAGCTGATTCATCGAGCGGTTGATGAGAGCCTGCGCGGCACGCTCGTGGCTGAGGCGTCACTGGGCGACACGCCCGAAATGCTCGGCCAGGCTCCGGCGATGCAAGACATGTTTCGGGCGATCGGACGTTTGTCGCATGCATCGGCCACCGTGCTCATCACTGGCGAATCCGGTACGGGCAAGGAGCTCGTCGCACGTGCGCTGCACCGGCATAGTCCTCGCGCAAACGGACCGTTCATCGCGCTCAACACGGCCGCGATTCCCAAAGACCTTTTGGAGTCCGAACTATTCGGTCATGAGCGCGGCGCGTTTACGGGCGCGCAGGCGATGCGTCAGGGCCGTTTCGAGCAGGCGGAGAACGGGACGCTCTTTCTTGACGAAATCGGTGACATGCCGTTCGATCTTCAAACACGGCTTTTACGCGTGCTCTCGGACGGGCAGTTCTATCGTGTTGGCGGGCATAGTCCCTTGCGCGCGAACGTGCGCGTGATCGCGGCCACACATCAGAACCTCGAGTCGCGCGTGCGGCAGGGGCTCTTTCGTGAAGACCTCTACCACCGGCTCAACGTGATTCGCCTGCGCTTGCCGCCGCTGCGCGAGCGCAAGGAGGACATTGGGCTGCTCACGCGCCATTTCCTGCAGAAAAGCGCGCGCGATCTCGGCGTCGAGCCCAAGAGGGTATCGGAGGCGACGCTCGCTTACCTCGCCTCGCTGCCGTTTCCCGGCAACGTGCGTCAGCTCGAGAATCTCGCGAACTGGCTGACCGTGATGGCGCCGGCGCAAACAATCGAAATAAAGGATTTGCCGCCGGATCTCGTGCCCCTGTCGGCTGAGGCATCGGGGGACATCCTTGCGGGGCCGGCCATCGGCGTTCAGTCGAACGCGATGCCGCACGACGGCGAGCGCAACGGTGTGCCGATGTTGCCGTCCGCGCCCGTCAATTTGGGTGTCGGGTCAGCGGGTCTGCCATTAAGCGTGTGGGAGAGCGGCCTGCGCGACGAAGTTGCACGAATGCTGCGCGAAAACACGTCAGATGTGATGGATGAACTCGCTCGCCGCTTCGAGGCGGCGGTGATTCGCGAGGCGCTCGATTTCACGCGGGGACGCAAGGTTGAAGCCGCAGAGCGCCTTGGTATCGGCCGCAATACGATCACGAGAAAGATCCAGGAACTACATCTGGAACCGTGAGTAGTCCTC
>JAXDQB010000589.1:0-4555 GCA_034668065.1 Paraburkholderia sp. | reverse complement strand
TCATGGTTATTGCGTTGTGCGGCTCTGCAATCGCCGCGGCACAGGATTTGGCTTCCACGCGGGAAGCGGCGCCGGCGTCGGGCGTCAACGCCGCAGCACAGGATGGCGCTTCCACACGGGAAGCGGCGGCGTCGAGCGTCAACGCAGCGACACCGGATGCGGCCTCCACGCGGGCAGCGGCGCCGGCGTCAAACGTCAACGCCACGGCACAGGATGTGGCTTCCACGCGGGAAGCAGCGGCTGCGTCGGGCGTCAACGCGGCGGCACAGGATGCGGCTTCCACACGGGAAGCGGCGCCGGTGTCGGACATCAACGCCGAAGCACAGGATATGCTGTACTACGTGTGCGGTCAGGCAGGTCTGGAAAAAACCGCGACTTCGCCTGACCCGAAGCATCCGTTCAATCTCGCCATTACTTTCGTTGGGCAACAGAACGGTGCACCGCTCTCGGACGTCGCAGTTCGTCTGCGGCGGCATGGAAGAGTCTTGATGGATTTCGTCGCGGGCGGGCCGCGTTGCCTGTTCTCGGTGCCTTCGGCCAGTTATCGCGTCGAAGGCACGTATCACGGCGAAATGAAGTATGAAATTGTCGAAACGGAAACGTTTGATTCGCAGATCAAATGGTAATCGGCACCCTGTGCACCGATGATGGCGCGTACGTGCCTCCGCGGTCGCGCAGGGATTTCGCCTCTCTCTACAGGCCGTACGCGCATCCGTTGATAGTAAGCAACTTGCGGGGTCAATCGAATGCGGCTGATCGCCCGCGCCAGGGTCGCAAAGAATCGGCACGCAATACCATTTTTGGGGTCAAAGTGAATTGTGTTGTGTCGAACGCAATGGTCCGTTCACCCGGCCCGTTGCGCGTTTAACGCTCGTCGACATTCCCGATCTGACGAAGACAGTATTGGGCAAGCGCATCGAGGACGCTTTCGTCTTCGCCGGCCGCCACGGCGCAGCGAATCTCGACCTTCGGATGGGCGGCCCGGCAGCGATCGAGCACGGCGGGCAGGTCGCGCCGGATATGGCCTCCGATGCCGACGAACACGGGCACAACCGTCACGGTCGTGCAGCCCGCGGCCGCCTGCTCCGCAATCGCCGTAGGCAGGTCAGGCAACATCAGCTCGAGAAAAGCGAGACCGACAATCGTGTCCGGCCCGCGAGTGGCGCGCAGCTTCTCGGAGAGCCGCTCGAATGGCTCGGCCCAGCGCGGGTCGCGGGCGCCGTGGCCGAAAAGGATGATGCCGTGGTTGCGGTTGTTCATGATGCCCTCACGAGGAGCAGCGAACCTGAGTGAGCGTAATGGTTGTCCATACGCGCCTGCCTCAATGGCGGTCCACCCACTTCAAACCCGCGAACCCGAGCACGAGATAGATGAGTGCTGGAGTCGCGGCCGTCATCGGCGCGGGCCAAGTATTGAGCATGCCCATATGCGAGAACAACGTGTTGAAAAGCTGAAAGCTCATGCCGAGCATGATCCCGCCGAACACCTTCACGCCGACCACGCCGGCTCGCGTATGCAGATAGGCGAACGGTAGCGACAGCACGAGCATCACGAGCACGGCGAACGGATACAGTAGCTTCTTCCAAAGCGAGAGTTCGTAGACGCGAGTGTCCTGGTGATTTTCCGTCAGATGCTGGATGTAGCGGAAAAGATTGAAGATCGACATCCGATCGGGCGAAATCAGCAGCACCGAAAGAATTTGCGGCGTGAGTTCGGAGCGCAGCGAGTACTCAGGCAGTGTGATCTGCTGCGCGCGATAGACGGGTGCCAAGGCATCGGCCGGCTTTGCGACGGGCCGCGCAATGCTCGTGAGCTGCGTGTCGGTGACGCCCTTGAGCAGCCAATAACCGTTGCCTTCATAACGCCCGCTTTGCGCGAGGCGCACGTTCGTCAGGCGGAATCGCGAATCGAATTCGTAAATGCGTACTTTGCTGATCGTGGTGTCGGGCATCAGCTCGCCCACGTTCACGAAGCGGGTGACCTGTTCGCCGTCCTCGCGCGCAGTGAGCGTGTCCTTGACCCAGACGCCCGAGGCGAAATCGGTCGAGACGGCGGTGCCGAGCGCTTCGAGCCGCACGCGTTCGGAGAGTTGATCCGTGTACGGCCCGACGATTTCACCGATGAAGTAGGTGACGGCTACGAGCGGAATCCCGATCTTGAGCAGCGAGCCCAGGGCCTGCCCCGTGGAAAGACCCGAGACGCGGAAGATGGTGAACTCGGAGCTCGCGGCCATCTGCGCGAAGACGTAGATGGCGCTTATGAGCGCCGCGACCGGAATGATTTCGTAAAAGCGCGAGGGCGTTTGCAGCGCGACGCGCAGCACTGCATATCCGAACTTGTAGTTACCGTGCCCGACGGTATTGAGCTCGTTGATGAGGTCGAAAAAGAAGAAGAGCCCCGAAAACGCGAACAGCACGAACACGAATGCGAGATAGACCTGCCGGCCAAGATACCTCTCGTAGATGCGCATCGGTCAGGTTCCTTGGGCACGCGTGCGCGTGAACATCGCGCGCGAAATGAGCGGGCGATTGCGCACGCGCAGCCAGAATACGACGACGACGACGACGGCGACGATCACGTGCAATCCCAGCAAGCCGACGACAAACGAAACGCGCCCTTGCTCCATCCAGGACTGCACGACGTTGAGCAAATTCGAGTAGGTCAGGAAAATCAGCACGGCCATGACGAGATTGATCGTGCGCCCGCGCCGCGGATTCTGGTAAGCAAGCGGGATGGCGAGCAGTACGAGATTGGCGGCCATGAGCACGAGCCCTGTGCGCCAGGAAAATTCGGCGAGGTTCGTGCGGGTGGGATGGCGCAGAAGCGCGAGCGTGGACATGCCTGTCGTGGTCGGCACGTTGACGACGGGCTGCTGCGTGATCTTTACACCGTAGCGCTGAAATTCCATGATCCGGAAGTCGGGCTGGCCCGGCTCGCCGTCGTAGCGGCGACCGTTTTCCAGTACGATGAAGTGCGAGCCGTCCTTCATGTTTTCCGTGTGGCCGTTGTGCGAGACGATGATGCTCACCTTGCCGTTTTCGGTGCTCGTCACGAACACGTTCTCGACGTGGCTCTGATCCGCCGTCATTTTCTCGATGAAGAACACGCGATGGCTTGTCTGCGATTCGCGGAACTGCCCCGGCGCGAGCAGCGAGACTTCGTCGCGCTGCTGAAAGCGTGTGCGGATCGCCTTGCTCTGGGCGTTCGACCAGGGCCACCCTACGTAGGCGAAGAAGGCGACGAGCACGAGGATGGGCGCCGCAAACGTGACGATCGGCTTGATGAAGCGCGTGAGGCTTACGCCCGAGGCGAGCCAAACCACCATTTCGGAGTCGCGGTACCAGCGTGTCAGCACGAAGAGGATCGACACGAAAAGCGTGACGACGAGCATCACGGCGAAGTAGCCGATGACGGTGAGGCCGATGAGAACGACGACATCCCGGGGATCGATCTCGCCCGAAGCGGCGAAGCCGACGATGCGGATCATCATCGTGGTGAGAAAGATGGTGAGCAGCACCATGAACACGGCACCGGCCGTATATGCGAGCTCGCGCTGCAGGGAGCGTTGAAAAATCATCGTCGACGAGAAAGGGCGACGGGCGGCGGCGCGTACGATGCGCGCCGCGAACCGGCGCCGCGAAAAAATAGCGGATAATCGCGACTTTCACCACAAGTGAAGTCGATTTTATCCAAGGACGAGCGCGATGGACTTTAGCATAAAAGCCTGTGACTGGACGAAGGGCACGACCAACGGTTTCCTTACAGGGAAATCCGATTGCATCGTGATAGGCGTCTTCGAATCTCAGACTCTCTCTGGCGCGGGGCTCGAGATCGATGCGGCCACGAAAGGGCTAATCACGCGCATCGTGAAGGCGGGCGACATGCAGGGCAAGAGCGGCTCGACGCTCTTTTTGCATGAAGTATCGGGCATCGGCGCCTCGCGCGTGCTGCTCGTCGGCCTGGGCAAGCAGGACGCTTTCGGCCAGAAGGCTTACGGTGAGGCGGTGCGGGCAGCCTGGCGCGCGATTCTCGGCACGAAGATCGTCCAGGTGACGTTCACGCTCGCGCAACTGCCCATCAACGAGCGTTCGGCGGAATGGGCCGTGCGCGCCGCGATTCTCGCGCTTCGCACCGAGACCTATCAGTTCACGCAAATGAAGAGCAAGCCCGAGCAGGCCAAGCGGGCCCTCAAGCGCGTCGTCTTCAGCGTCGACAGCACTGACGAGAAGGCCGCCAAGCTTGCCGCGAAGCAAGGCGAAGCGCTCGCGAACGGCACGGATCTCGCGCGCGATCTGGGTAACCTGCCCGGCAACGTCTGTACGCCGACCTATCTCGCCGATACCGCGAAAAAGCTGGGGAAGGACTGGAAGCTGAAGGTCGAGGTGCTCGGCCAGAAGCAGCTCGAGGCACTCAAGATGGGCTCGCTGCTGTCGGTGACGCGCGGCTCGGCGCAGCCGCCGCAATTCATCGTCATGCACTACCAGGGCGGGGCCGCGAAGTCCGCGCCGATCGTGCTCGTGGGCAAGGGCATCACGTTCGACAGCGGCGGCATCTC